>CAMNGG010000129.1 GCA_946537975.1 uncultured Treponema sp.
ATTGCAGGGTTTGCAGGGTTTACAAACTGGCCAGGAATAATGCTGCCCGGTGTTGCCTTCTGAAGCTCTTCTGCCTTGGCAATTGCTCCCTTCATACCCTTTGCGCCTTCTGTAAGCACAAGCTCTGCACCGTAAGCCTTAAGAAGATTGCGGCGTTCAACACTCATGGTGTCCGGCAGTGTAAGAATTGCCTTATAACCCTTTGCTGCGGCTACTGCGGCAAGTCCGATTCCTGTGTTTCCCGAAGTTGGCTCGATGATTGTTGCACCAGGCTTAAGCAGGCCTTTTTCTTCTGCATCTTCAATCATTGCAAGAGCGATACGGTCTTTAACGCTTCCTGCCGGATTAAGGTATTCAAGCTTTGCGAGGATTGTTGCGTCTTTTACTCCTGCTGTCTTTGAATAACCGTTCAACTGTAAAAGCGGGGTTCCGCCAATCAATTCCAATGCACTCTGTTTAATATTACTCATTTTTCGATCTCCTATTAAGTTACTAGGTATTTACATTTTTACTATAAGCCCTATTACCTACTTTGTCAATAGGTTATTCATACTTTTTTAGTTAAAAATTCTTTTTATTTTTCTCTATTAATAGGTAGTTTTACCCTTGACAAGTTTCGCAAGTGGAAATAATATAAAAATATGGACTTAAGAACAGTATTAACAACAGACACAGTAAACCTTCACCTGAAAGGAACTACGAAAGAAGAAATTGTTGATGAGATGATTGACGTTTTGTTCAAGGCTGGAAAGGTTACAGACAAGAACGCGGCACGCGAATGTGTTTTGGACCGCGAGCGCAAGATGTCTACTGGTATGAAGCACGGTATCGCTATTCCTCATGGAAAAACTGACACAGTAAAAGACCTGGTTGCATGCATTGGTATTTCTGATAATCCTGTTGATTTTGATTCTCTGGATCAGGAACCTTGCCGCATTTTCATTATGACTTTGTCTCCAGTAAATAAAACTGGTCCACATCTTCAGTTCCTGGCTGAAGTAAGTCTCTTATTCAAGAGTCCTGAAAAGCGTCAGGAAATCCTTGATACACAGGATAAGGCTGAAGTAATCCGTATTCTTACTGAATAGGATTATATTAATTTGATTTCACAGACCTTTATGCCCTGCGTAAAGGTCTTTTTTTTTGCAAACACACACGTCATGCTGAACTTGTTTCAGCATCTATTTGCAAGAGATTCCGAAATAAATTCGGAATGACACTTTTTAATTAAGGAAAGAATATGAAACTCGACCCGATATTCACTGTAAAGAATAAAAAACTCTATAAAATAGCCGATGGCAGCGAGGTAGACACTACTACCCTCAAGCGCATTGATATCCCATGGAGCACAGTAGAGCTCGAAGACGAAGCCTACAATGAAGAGTACCTGGCAGGCCTCCGCGACCAGCTTAAGTCCCTGGAAGCTGCCGGCGAATATGCCGTTCTTGTCCCGGTTGTAGACAAGGCGCTTGAAACTGCTGAGCAGGAAGAGCTTTTTATAAACGCCTATAATCACACTGCCCGCCGGGTAAAGGATTGCGTAAGCGTAGCAGGCCTTGAACTTCCAGCCCAGCTCAAGGATAAGCAGGCTTTTATGGACACTCTGGCCATTAAGCATGCACAATACGTCTATTTCACCAAGGCAGAAAATCCGCTATCAGACAACATTGTGATATACTAAAAACCGGTCTATTGCGAAATATAGTAAAAAACCGCACTATTTGCGATAAAAAAGTAAAATATTCACGAAAATTCACTATTTTTCTGTAAAATTCTCTTGATTTAAATTTTCATTTGTGGCATTATACTCCGCAATAACGAGAGAACAAGGGGAAAAAGCATGCAGTCTAAACACGAACAGAACAGACTTGCGGGTACATGGTTCCTCACAGCATTTTTGTGCATTGTTTTAGCATCAGCAGCTGTTCTTGTTTATTTGTTCTTGCCTAATGCAACGGAACCGGTTCAGACCGTAACTGAACCTTTGACAATAATTGATTTGTCTGAGGAAACTGAAGATGAACTTTCAGCAGCTTTTCAGGACTATTTTTCTGAAGTTTCCCTTAATCGTCTTACAGACGACTATGACAGCGGCCTTGCACTTTACCGTCAGCCTCTGTCACGCACAGCAGTAGAATGGTTTTACTTCCAGATTACTGGAAGCCGTGAAGTAACACAGGCCATCCTTACAGAAGCTGAAAAAAATGACATTCCGCTTTCTCTGGCATTTTCACTTGCCCATACAGAAAGCAATTATAACACGAACGCAACGAACAGGAATGCGAACACAACGATTGACAGGGGACTTTTCCAGTTGAACAGCAACTCCTTCCCTGCTCTTTCGGAAACAGATTTTTTTGATCCTTTCGTTAGTTCAAAATATGGTATGTCGCATCTTAAGTTTTGCCTGAATACCGCCGGAAACGAAGTTTCTGCCCTTGCAATGTACAATGCAGGAACTGGCCGTGTTCGTTCAAACAAGACTCCACAGTCTACTTTGAACTATGTTGGCAAAATCATGTCATACCAGAAGATGCTTGATCAGCTGTTCGATGAACAGGTTGCGTCTTACTTTGAGACACAGCTTACACCTGGAATCGCAGTTGCTTATGCACGTTAATTAATCAGCCTCCTAATTTTTTAGAGGATCCGGTTTTTATAGTTTTTCCGGATCCTCTTTTTTTTATTAATCATTTGTTATATTTTATTTGAATTTTGCTTTGTTTCAGCGTATAATTATCAAATAACATTTTGTTATACACTCAGGAGAAAAAATAAAATGGCAGACTCAAGAAAATCAGCAGAAATCAAAATCACAAAAAAACACTTTTTTCTATATATAAACGTATTTCTTCTGCCATTCTTTGTAAGCTGGGTAACTCTGGTTCAGCTGCATATTTTTGATATTAAAGAAACACTGATTGGCTTTACATCAGTTTTTGCAATTTTGTCTATTACAGCAGTCTATGCCTTTATCCTCTTTTGGTGGTTTTCTCAGACAAAAAAGCTTAAGACCTATAATCCGGATGATCCTGAATCTGTAATAAATACAAACAAGGTTGCACAAAGATTTCAGACAGTAACTTTGGGCTTCGGAATCTTAAATGCCTTCTTATCTGCCCTTATAGTTCAGGGAGCCTTTGCAGAAAAAAATATATTTGTAGATGTAGCACCTCTATACACAACCTGTGTAGGAAATGTATTTTTAATTGCACAGGCTTTTTACAGCCTTTTTGTACAGCACATGGAACGCTCGCTTAAAGTTCTGCCCTACCGTAAAGAATTCAATACCATGCCGCTTGTTGTCCGCTCCGCCTTTATCAGTACCTGCGGAGGAATCGGTTTTATCCTTCTTACAATTACTCCGGTTCTTTCTTCTGCCCTTAAGGATGTTCCAAACACCGTTCTGGTATGGAAATATATTTTCCCGGAAGGTGTTTTAGGCGCAATCTTCATCGTAATTACCAGTCTTTTACAGATGAGATCTATTGGCGCAAAGGTTAAGGAGATTCAAAACTTTACACAGCAGGTTGCAGAAAAAGATTACACAGGAGATGAACTTCCGGTAACTACCCGAAATGATATTGGTCTTCTCATAAATGACCTGAATACCTTTAAGAATGAAACCCATAGCCTTTTAGCTGATATTAAAGAATCTGTAACAATTTCTCTGAATACAGCAGAAAACGTTAATTCAAGTATGACTAAGACTTCAAAATCTATTGAAGAGATTATGGAGAACATCACCAAAGTAAGGGAACAGACCGGATATCAGGCCACAAGCGTTACAGAAAGTGACGAAACCATTCAGACTATGATTTCAAAAATCAATGAGCTGAATGAAAACGTAAATATTCAGGCAGAATCTGTTTCAAATTCTTCAAGCGCAGTAGAAGAGATGGTTGCAAATATCCGCTCGGTAACTCAGATTCTCGAAGGAAACTCAAAAACTGTAGAAAACCTTGCGGCCGAATCAGAGACGGGACGTAAGCGTATTAAAGAATCAACAGACCTTGCAGCAAACATTCTTGATAAATCAAAAGGCCTTGTAGAGGCTTCGTCTGTAGTTCAGAGTATTGCCAGCCAGACTAACCTTCTTGCCATGAATGCCGCAATTGAAGCTGCTCACGCTGGAGAGGCCGGAAAAGGCTTTGCGGTAGTTGCCGACGAAATCCGTAAGCTTGCAGAGCAGTCAAATACTCAGGGTAAAAACATTGGAACACAGTTGAGCGAGCTCCAGAATATTATTCAGGGAGTTTCTGATAACACTAAGGCTGTACAGAATCAGTTTGAAGTTATTTTTGATTTGACAAACCAGGTTCAGAAGCAGGAAGAAGTAATTAAGAATGCAATGGACGAGCAGAATGCAGGAAACGTCCAGGTTCTTCAATCTATAAATGAAATTAAGGCTTCTGCAGATGTTGTCAAGGAAAACTCAAATGTTCTTCTCAGCGGTGGCAAGCAGATTGGTGAAAAAATGAAGGCTCTTGAAAACGTAACCCAGAAAATCACAGAATCTATGAACAGAATGGCGGCAGATTCAAGTGAAATTACTCAATCCGTAAGTGACTGCCAGAGACTCAGTAACGAAAATCAGACCAACCTTGAAGAACTGAACAAGAACGTTGGAATGTTTAAAATATAAAAAAGTTATATAATAATTTATTGAAATCATAAATATTCTGAAATCTGGCGGACGAAATGTAAAGTATAAACCTGGCTTCCAGTCGCGATTCACATTTCGCCCGTCAGATTTTTTTATAGTCATTGTTACGAGATTTACTCTAAAAAGCATAAAATTTTGCCTGGAGAATCTTGTTTTTATGCTTTTTCCCCGAATGACACTGCATTTTTTAATTGAAAAGCATAAAAAGCGCCCCATTCAACCTGTTTTTTATGCTTTTAAGCAGTCGCCGCGTCGGGATTTGCACTTAGAAGCATAAAACTAGTCCAATATAAGCAATATTTTATGCTTTTCTTCATAAGGCACGTCGTATTTACAGTTGAAAAGCATAAAAATGTAAACATATATCCAGTTTTTTATGCTTTTTACTCAATGACGACATTTTATCTGCTTTACATTAAAGACGAGGTGTTCTGTCTTGTTTTTTTTCTGTTAGATTTTTAACAGTATTTGCAAAAAACGTCCTTTTTTGATAAGATTTCTTCAAAATTCACACTTTTTTCTCTAAAATTCGATTCCACAAGACGGGAGGAAGGCCTATAATGAGCGCATATTTACAAACAGGAAGCAACAGTCTGCCGAAAGTTACACGACGACGGCTGATAGAACTGGAAAGCCTGCTTGCGGCCTGGCAGAAAACAAAAATTACTTCTGCAGACATAAGCGCCTTGACCGGCTGGAAGGATTCGCTGATTCGGCACGATTTATGGCTGGCAGGACTGGTCGGTGGTGGAGTCTCAAACGGCTACGTTACAGCAGACCTGCTTGAAGCGGTGAGGAAAGCGAATGCGGGCCCCGAGAAGGCCGGGGGCGCGGGCGGGGCACTTTCTGGTGGCCGGGAAGCTGGCAGCGCGAACGCTGTAAACGTCTGCATCGTTGGCCTGGGACGTCTTGGAGCGGCCCTGCTGGATGAAGCGCTTTTTGAAGGCAGCGGCTTTGTAATTAAGGCGGGCTTTGATTCCAACGTAAACCGCGTAGAAATCCTGCGCTCGACCTTCCCGCTCTACCCTGCCGGCGACATGAACTGGGTGATTAAGCAGGAACGCATCAGCCGCGCAATTCTGACGGTCGCCGCAAAGGACGCACAGGTAATGTGCGACAGGCTGGTAAAGGCCGGGATTTCTGGAATTGTAAATATGACGAACTCGGTTTTGAGAGTTCCTGAAAATGTTAAACTCGAGAATTTGAGTATTTTGAATTCTCTTAAGATTATAAGTTGAAAAAAAAAGACAAAGGAGTCGATGTATGGCAAGAGTGTACAATTTTAGTGCGGGACCTAGCTGCCTGCCGGAAGAGGTTTTGAATGCCTGTGCAGCTGAAATGCTGGATTACAATGGAACAGGCCAGTCGGTAATGGAAATGAGTCACCGTTCTAAGGCTTATGAGCCAATCATTCAGGATGCTGAGGCTATGG
>CAMNGG010000130.1 GCA_946537975.1 uncultured Treponema sp.
AATTGCTGCGGTAATCATGATATTTATCAGGGAAACTGGGGTAACTGGGAAAAGAACTGTTATCCTCATGTATCCTTCTACAAATTTCAGACAAAGAATTTATCCTGGTATTGTCTGGATACCGCTTCCGGAACTCTTGGCTCTCAACAATTCAATCGTCTTGTTGCAGATTTCAGGCAGGATTCCCGAAAAAAAATTATATTTAATCATTATCCATTAACGCGTTTTAATTATGATTGTTCCAATTTTGCAGAAACAACGGAACGGAATAAATTGATTTCTGAGTATTCCAGAAATAATGTTATTTGTGTTCTTGACGGGCATAATCATGACCAGACCTTTGATGATCTGGGTTTTAAGAATTATGGAATTCCGTCCTTTGCTTACAGTAATGCCTGGGGACTTTTATTTATTGATGAAAGAGCAGGCACGGCAAGACTTGAGTTTATAGATTAAGTTTATAGCCTGCATTTATAGCTTGAACTAATAGATTCTGATTATAAATAAACTATTCATCCCATTGAACTTCAACGCTTCTTTCTTCTTTGTGAGGAATACGCTGATAAATCAGACAGTCGGCACGATGGATTGAAACGCCTTTTGTGCGGGTTACGTAGCCGGCAATCAGGTCGGGATATTCAGGCTTACAGCACTGGGCAAGATTATATAATACCCGGCGTTCTCCCTGTACGAGGACGCCACATTTTTTTCGAGGTTTAAGTTCTGCCGCGGCTTCGGGTTTTCCTTTTTTAGGACGCGATTTTTTTACACGGTTAAAATGAGTTGCTCCGCCGGTTCCGTTCATTCCTACAGTGCCTTCAATTCCGGCTGCTGCGGCCTGCTCCTCTGCCTTTAGTGCCAGTCGTTCGCTGAAGGTCGGGTCGTTTGCCATGAGCCAGGAATGAATCTTCTGATGTGCCTTTGTCGTTTTTACAAGCTTTAGCTGCGCTTCTGTCGGATGAGCCTGAGGATTTGTAATTACTTCAATAATTTGAGTATTCTGCAGAGGGCGTGAAAGAGGAATGATTTTTCCATCGGCTTTTGCGGCAATTATCTTTTCACCAACAGCCGTATGAACTGAGTAGGCAAAGTCAATTGCGGTTGCTCCAAGCGGCAGCTTTTTTACATCACCCTTTGGAGTGAAAACATAAATCTCATCACCGAGTAATTCATTTTTTAGAGTTTCAAAATTATTGCCATCTGTCAGACTATCCTTAAACTGCTGAAGCTTGTTGTAAATTGCGAGACGGTCTTCTTCTATCAATTCGCGGGAGCTTCCCTTTTTATAAAGCCAGTGAGAAGCAATTCCGTGCTCTGCCATATTGTGCATATCATGAGTACGAATCTGAATTTCCAGAGGCTTGCCTTCGCACATAACCGTCGTATGCAGTGACTGGTAGCCGTTTGCCTTTGGCATAGCAATGTAGTCTTTGAAACGACCGTCCAGAGGCTTCCACAGTCCGTGTACAATTCCAACAAGAGTATAACATTCGGCAGGTGTATTACAGAGAATACGCAGTGCCAGTAAATCAAAAAGTTCTCCCGCTTCCTTATTGCGTTTTCTCATTTTCTGATAGATTGAATAGAAGTGCTTTGCGCGGCTTTGAATTTCAATCTTCATTCCCATTTTGTCTGCGGATTTATAAATGCTGTTTACGGCCTTTTCCAGATAGCTTGAACGCTCATCTTTTTTCTGAGCTACAATTGCCTTAATCTGCTGGAAAACGGAAGGGTTCGTATATTTCAGGCTCAAGTCTTCGAACTCATTTTTCTCTGCCTGCATTCCGAGTCTGTCCGCAAGAGGTGCCCAGATTTCTATAACTGCCGAAGCAATCATATGCTGGTCGGCGGCAGTAAAGCTTTTTATGTTGCGGATTCGGTCAAGCCGATCTGCCAGTGTAATCAGAATAATTCGTGCATCATCGCACATGGCAAAAAGCATATTGCGGATTGCATCTGACTGATGCATTGTTTTTGTATTGATAGGAAGATTGAGGATTTTATTTACTGTAAGCACAATTTTGCAGATGTTTTCACCAAACTGATTTGACAGTTCTTCGTCACTAATTTCAAAATCTTTAACAGAATGAAGAATTGCGGCTACGAGAGTAGGGCTGTCCAGTTTGCTTTCAGCGAGAATATTTGCAACTCTGAGCGGGTGGAGATAGTAAGGCTTGCCGCATTCACGGGTTCGGTCTCCAGCCTTATTTACGAGAAGAGTCCAGGCTTTTGTAACTTCAGCTTTTTCTTCTGTGGAAAGATATTCGTGCTTCGAAAAAAACTCTTCCAGAAGGGCTGAGGGATTTTTAATGTCTGCTGAAAAAACTGCTTCGCTGCTCATATGCTTTATCATGCTGAACTTGATTCAGCATCTATTGTAAAATAGCAGATTATCGCGAATTATTCAAATATTTGTCATTACGAGGAGCGAAGCGACGAAGCAATCCACATCTCAACTACCCGCAGCTGCCCTTCGAGGTCGCGGTAAATTTCTGTATTAAAGCCGGCTTCCTCCGCGAGCGCTGCAGTTGCTTCAGCGTTGTATTCGCCTGTTTCCATCAGAATTGTGCCTCTTGGTGCTAAATGCGACTGTGCCTGAGGAATAAGGTTTCTTATAATTTCAAGTCCATCGTCGGCGGGCTTTCCGCTGCCGTCTACGGACAGAGCGCGGTCCCCTGTCAGCGTGATATCTCCGTCAAGAGCAAGTCGTGGTTCACTGCGGCCGTCTCGCAAAAGTTCATCCACCATTGTGTGAGGAATGTAAGGCGGGTTAGAAAGAATTACGTCGTATTTAATTGCCTCTGTTATTGCATCGAACAAATTGGTGCGAACAAAGTTGAAGCGGGACATTACAAGGCTGCCGTGTTTTGCGAGCAGGGCAGATGCATTACGCCGTGCAATGTCCAGGGCTGGCTCGGAGATATCTGCAAGGGTAAACTTTGGCAGCTGTTCTGGAGCAACCCGTTCATCCTCCAGCAGAGTCTTGGCCACAGCAATTGCAATGCAGCCGCTTCCTGTGCACATGTCACATACTGTCAAAAGATTTTCCCCGCGGGCATCCATCATAGAAAGAATAACATCTACGGCGCGTTCAACTAAGATTTCTGTATCGGGCTTTGGGATTAAAACGTCCGGCGAGACTATAAAATCGTAGCCGTAAAATTCCTTGTGGCCGGTGATGTAGGCGATGGGAAGACCTGTGGCGCGGCGGGAAGTGGCATCAAGCAGCCAGGCTTCTTTGTCGGCCGGAACTTCGTAGTCGCGTTTTAAAAGGAGCTCGGTTTTTGAAAAGCCCAGACAGTATGATAATAAGACTTCGGCATCAAGCTTTGGACTTGGGGATGTTTGAGAAAGATCTTTTGTTATTTTGGATTTTAATTCTTGTAAGGTCATACAAACTTGTCATGCTGAACTTGTTTCAGCATCTTGTGATAGAGATTCCGAAACAAGTTCGGAATGACACTAAAAGCCCCGGGGGCGTTGCGGGGGTGTCCCCCGCAGAGAGGGTAGGCTGCAACGAAGTGCAGCCGAGGGGGAGACTTCCCCCTCCTGTATATTAAAGTTCAGTAATATCAGACTTCAACTGTTCCTCTTTTGCGTAAACGTTAAGGGCGTCTAACATATCGTCCATTTCGCCCATCATAAATGACGGAAGGTTATGAGCTGTATAGTTGATGCGGTGGTCTGTTACGCGGTCCTGAGGGAAGTTGTAAGTACGGATTTTTTCAGAGCGGGCACCAGAGCCGACCATGCTGGAACGGGCAGCTGCACGCTCTTCCTGCTTTTTGCTTTCTTCAAGGTCAAACAATCTGGCACGAAGTACGCGGAAGGCCTTTTCCTTATTCTTAATCTGGCTCTTTTCATCCTGCTGAATAACAACAAGACCGGTCGGAATATGAGTAAGACGAACGGCAGAGTCAGTTGTGTTTACACACTGTCCGCCAGGTCCACCGGCACGCATAACGTCAACGCGAACATCG
>CAMNGG010000131.1 GCA_946537975.1 uncultured Treponema sp.
CCGCTATGATAAATCAAAAATTTCTAAGCGACAGGCTGCCCTTGCCCACAGTCTGCTTTCTGTTCAGGAAGGAATGACAGATGTTTCTGTGAACTACACAACTGCTTCCTTCCTAATTTACTACGACTCAAAACAATTATCCGAAAAACACATACGTGCCTATTTCATGGCGCTTTCTGACAAATATCTTAAAAATCAGGAAATGCTGGAGGCTGTTGAAGAGCCGCAGGAAGAAGAAAGCCTTCTTTTTGATCTTGCCTGCATGACAGCCTGGCATTACTTCAAGCAGATTTTGCCGCTACCAGTAAGACTTGCCTTACGAGTCTGGTCGCTGGGGCCTCGTATTTTGAAGGGCGTGGAGCAGGTTGCAACAGGAAATGTCTTTAAGTCTGAAGTTCTTGATGCTGCCGCAATTTCCATGGCCCTTATTACCGGCGATACAAAGACTGCTTCTAACATCAATTTCCTGCTGAACATCGGGGATACAATCGAAGAGTTTACAAAAAAGAAATCTTATTCTGATCTTGCTAATCGACTGCTTTCCCAGAATGATCAGGTGCAGCTGGTTACTAAAAATGAAAAAGGTGAGACTGTAGAAAAATCTGTTCCGCTTTCCTTTGTAAAAAAAGGTGATCTTGTTGCAGTTCGCACCGGCAGTATTATTCCTGTGGATGGTGAAGTTGTTCGCGGGGAAGGTCTTGTAAATCAGGCGTCAATTACAGGTGAGCCTCTTGCGGTTGAAAAGAGGGAAGGCTCATCTGTTTTTGCCGGTACTGTGGTTCAGGAAGGTGAGCTTTTTATTGAAGTTCGTGCAACAGGAAGTCAGACAAAGGTTCAGAACATTCTGACAATGATAGATAATTCGCAGTCTCTTAAGGTTTCCTCCCAGGTGCGTTCTGAACATCTGGCTGATTCTCTTGTGAAATATAACTTCTTGCTTTCGCTTGCGGTTTTCCTTGCAACCGGAAATATGACAAAGGTGATGGCAACCCTGATGGTGGATTATTCCTGTGCCATGAAACTTGCTTCTCCTATTGCAGTCTTGAGCGCAATGAAGGAAGCAGCTGAGAATGGAATAATCGTAAAGGGTGGAAAGTTCCTGGAAGAAGCCTCTCTGGCGGACACAGTTGTGTTTGATAAGACTGGAACTTTGACTGCGGCTACTCCTCAGTTGTCCCGCATAATCACTTTTGGAGGGCGGGATGAAAATGATGTCCTTGCAACTGCGGCCTGCCTTGAAGAACACTTTGCACATCCGATTGCGACGGCAGTTGTGCATGCGGCGGCTGAGCGTGGACTCCTTCATCCGGAAGAGCATGCAAAGGTTGAATACATTGTAGCTCACGGAATTGCTACAAAACTTCATGGAAAGAAACTAACTATCGGTAGTCGTCATTTTATTTTTGATGATGAAAAAGTAAAAGCGCCGGCAGGGCTGGAGAACATCCAGAAAGAAGCAATAGAAAACGGCGAATCACTTTTGTATCTTGCAGAAGAAAAAGAGTTGATTGGAATTTTTGCAATCAATGATCCTGTAAGAAAAAATGCTCCTGCAATCATCAAAAAGCTCCATCAAAGCGGAGTTCGTAACTGCGTAATGATTACCGGTGATGATGAAGGTGCTGCCCGCAATGCCGCAAAAATCACAAAGATAGATCACTACATTTCGCGTGCTTTACCGGAAGATAAATTTAAATATATAGAAGAACAAAAATGCCTCGGTCACAAGGTAATCATGATTGGCGATGGTATAAATGACGCTCCGGCTCTTGCCGCTGCTGATACAGGAATTGCCATGGGAGACTGTGCAGACATTACCGGTGAGACTGCGGACATAATCTTGTCTAGCGAAGATGGCCTTGAAGGTCTGTATAAAACCCGACTCCTTGGCACAAGACTTATAGAAAAAATCGACACAAATAATCGTGGCATAGTTGCGGTAAACACAAGCTTTATGCTGTTGGGCCTGTTTGGAATCATATCACCTTCTATGGCCGCAATTCTGCATAATGCTTCGACAATTGCCTTCAGTGTAAATGCCATGAAACAACTGCTACCGGTGGTTGAGCCTGTCGAAACCACCATTTCAGGATAGTATATGGAATATCGCTACTTTCCCGGTCGCCTGCGCTTCCGCGATCCCGTTCTCCGCGATACAGACATAAGAAATGCTGCCCTCGAAGTTGTACGCATAATCTGTCCACAGGCGGAAATCACTTATAAGGAAAGCACGGCGAGCATTCTGGCAATCTATCCGGAAGCTGCTGTAAACCCCGACACACTCAAGCCGCTTCTTCCTCTTCTTCTAAAAATAGAACCTAAAATCCGCTTTTATACGCCAAAGAAAAAAACTGATATTCTTGCTGGAATTGCAGAAATAAAATCACAAGTTGAAAAAATGAGAAAATAAAATGAATAATTTGTATTTTGTATTTTCATGTTTAGGACTTGCCGGCGGACTACTTTGTGCTACTGGCGATATTCTTTTTGATTTGAAGGGGCGTGGAAATCAGAAGCTGGGTACTTCAAAAAACATCGACAGCAACTGGACAAAAATGGCAGACTGGAGATTCGGCTGGTCTATTGCTCTTGCGCTTATTGGCGATGCTCTTGTTTGTCTTGGCTTTTATTCCCTTGGAATGCAGATTGCAGAAGTTCGGCCGCTACTAGGTTATCTCACACTGGGCTTCGGTTATTTCGGTTCTTTTGCAGGAATCCTGATTCATTCTCTTTGCTGCCTTCAGGCTCTGATTTACAAGGGGGCTATGAAACGTGGAAGTCTGGAGATTGCCGATGATATTTTGGAAAAGATTTACAAACAGGTTGCCGTGCCATTTATTACCGGCTACATTAGTTTGCTGGCTCCAACAGTTACGGTGATTATTGCGATTGTGATAGGAGTGCTTGATGTCCCAAAAATCTGTGTGATTTTGAATCCTCTTGTTTTCCTGATTTTTGGAATTACTTGTCGTAAAATAAACCCGGTAAAGTTTCAGGATTTACCGGGAATCATAATGCCGAGTCTTGGCCTTGGAATGTTTGGATTGATTGGAATGCTGAATTTGCTTTAGAAGTTGAGGAATGAATGAATAAAACAATTTGGGATAGATTTGCACCGATTTATTCACTGGCAATGAAATCGCAGAAGAATATTTATGATTATATGTACAAGCATATTGCTGACGCTGTGATGGGGAAGAAGGTTCTTGAGCTTGCAACAGGGCCGGGCCTTATTGCTAAAAATGTTGCCTGGTCGGCAGAAAGAATTGTTGCAACAGATTTTTCTCCGGAGATGATAGAGCAGGCAAAGAAGGGGAAGGTTCCTTCTAACGTCGTTTTTGAAATTGCAGATGCAAGCGACCTGCATTATGAAAACAAGTTTTTTGACGTTGTGATTATTGCAAACGCTCTTCATGTGGTTCCGAATCCGGAAAAGGTTTTGTCTGAAATTGACCGTGTGCTTGTAGATGACGGCCTTCTTATCTGCCCGACCTTCATTCATCGTTCAGCAGAGAAAAAAGAAAATCTCTGGGCCAAAATCCTCAAACTCGTTGGAATACATTTTGCCCACCAGTGGACTGCTGAAGAATTCAAAACTTTCATCGAAAGCAAGGGCTGGAAAATAACCGCCAGCGAAGTAGTTCCCGGCCGCATAGATTTATTTTATGCAGAATGTGTGAGGAAATAATAAATGACGAAAACAAACATATAAAAAACTTATGCATATGATAATTTTCACTTGACAATACTACGTATACGTAGTAAATTCGCCTCACAGGAGGCTCCTATGAATAAGTTTTTCCGGTTCAATTTCACAAAAGATACTACTGTCGCTTTTGGAGCGGGCGCAGTTATGATTTTTCTCAGTTTGATTATGCTTTTCTTTGGCGATAATTCTTTTCTTGATAAGGCAATGTCTTTTATTCTTCGCGACCTGCTTATGATTTTTGGTCTGGGAATTGTTTTTGTTTCGATTTACGTCAGGAAAAAAGCCGGAAGCCTAAAAGCCATTGGCTTTACAGGCCGGAAAAATATCTTGAGTCTTTTGCTGGATTTCCTTTTTGCGGCAGGACTTCTTGTTATGTTTTTGAAAGATGAAAAACCAGCGGGGATTCTCGAAATTAATAACCTTTATGCCGCCACATATATTCTGGTTGCAGGAATATTTGAGATGACTTTTATATACGGCTATCTCCGGGCGAGCTTTGAAAATGCCTTTGGAATTGTTCCTGCAATTCTTTTGACGGCAGCCTTTTACTCTTTTCATCATGCGGGCTTTCAGCCGGAGTTTTTACATCTCTTTTTTGTAGGCCTTATGTATTGTTCAGTTTATTACATCACACAAAATCTTTTGATTATATTTCCTTTTTTCTGGAGAGTGGGCGCCTTGTGGGATGTGATTGTTTCTTCGGAGGCTGGAGAAGAAATCAAGAATCTTGAATCCTTTATTATAGCGCTTGTGATTCTGGCTTTGTCTGTAATCTGGATTTTGATAATCAAAAGGAGAAAAGGCCATGTTATCTAAAACTTCAATTGTAATTTGCGGAATGCTTTTGCAGGGTGAGATGAATGCTTACGACATGCTCAAAATGATTGACAATATGAACATGCAGTACTGGCATCCAATTGGAGCGACCACGCTTTACGAAAGCTGTCTGCGGCTGGAGAAGAAGGGCTATATTGAGGACACCGGCAAAGCGGATAACAAAGCGGTTTACCGAATAACAGAGGCCGGCCGTATAGAACTGAAAGCTACAATCTGCGCACTTTTTGAACGGGTAGATTTTGATTCAGTATGGTTTTGTCTTGCGGTGATGTATTCAAGTGTCCTCTCTAAAAAAGAACTTGAAGAAGAAAAGAAAAAACGAGCGGCCCTTCTTGATGAATACGAAAAAGGAACAATCGAAAACCGCAATAAAATGCTCTCCGCAAAAGTTCCCTATATCGACATCTGCGCAATCGACCGGATGATTCAGATAATTCAGATGGAAAAAGAAACACTGAGGAAGTTATGACAGAAACAGAACTTTATAAAAGCCTCGGAGAACTTACAAAAAATAAAGCGGACTGGGAGAACAGCATTTCTGATGT
>CAMNGG010000132.1 GCA_946537975.1 uncultured Treponema sp.
AGCCCCAGGTATCGTCAGGTCTTGTTGAGCCGGAGCTTTCTGTTCCTACGACAAAAATTCGGGAATTAATGATGACATATCCCTTGCCAGAGTCAGTTTCTATTTGTTTATTCCAGTCATTATCATATGTTGTAAGGGCAAAATTACTACCCAGCGTTGAACCTATAGAGCCACCCTCTTTCATTACAATACGGGTTCCACGTTTGTATTCTTCCGGAGTGAGAGACATTTTTAATGATGAGTTATTTCCCATATCTGAGTTTGCAGTAACAACAAGGGTTCTTTGAGAGGTAGGTTTTGGAAGGAATACGTCATTTACTGTTTTTTCTCCCGGATATATACAGGCCGTACCACTTACACTAAAGACTTCGCCCTGGAAGATTGCGCCACCCATTGCTCCGGTACCAGTCGCTGTATTTTGCTCGCCTTCACCACTTCCACCAATCTGACCGGCAGACATCGAAAGGGTACAATTCGATCCTATATAAACCGCACCACCAATAAGAGCATTGTTACCAAACATAACAAGGTTGTTTGCAGATGCTTCAGGAGCTTCTATTGTAACATCGCCTCGAGCTGTTGCTGACGTACCAACGCTGTAAATTCCGCCACCATGATTTGCAGTCTTATTATATGAAACAGAACCACTCGCAATTTTTAAAGCTCCAGCCCGGTTCATTATTCCGCCGGCTGACTGGCCGCTTTCCCCTGACGCGTAATTTCTACGCACGCCGTAGCCTGCTGTCATATCGCTTTTTTGAGTAGTAGAGCTATAGCCTATGTAAACAGAACCGCCATTATTGTAAATACCACCACCGGTTTTTGCTGTGTTGGCGCAGCCTGTGCTTTCACTTTCAGTCAATGTGGTGCTTGTAGCAGTTGCTCCACCTAAATCTCCAATAAGAGATTTTCCATACATAAATAAAGTTGCACCAGAGTTAACGTAAAGACCACCACCGTATCCGTTTGAAGCTGTGTTACCTGCAATCTTGGCGCCGTCTCCAAGCCTTAAAGTTCCAGCAGAAAGAAGAACTCCACCGCCGTTAACGGCATCACCACTTCCGCTTGCCCTTCCACCGGTAATCTTAAGGCTGGTAATTGTTATAGTCTTTCCACTTGCACTTATAGTAAGAGGTCTGACGCCAGTCGTATTATTACCATCCAGAGAAGCCAGACTTTCGGTTGCACCGTTGTCGGAATCTATGAAACCTCGAATATTTAAATTGCCTCCAGGGCTTGTGATAGACTGCTCTCCGATAACCTTTCCGTCAACAACAATATCTGCCCCACTGGAGGCCGCTTCGCTTATGGCGGCTGCGATTGTTCTATAAGGAGCCGAAGGTGTTCCCGTGTTGCCGCTTGCAGGCGCCGCCACACAATGCTTTCTTGTAGAGTCGCTTGCGGCAGAGCTTGCCACGTAAACCGGCATCATGATATAGGCTGTTGTCGGATTGGTTCCAGAGGAAAGATTCTTTTGCCAGTCAACATTGTCCCGGCTCATCTTAAACTTATTTGCCAGGTTCTGGGTCATGGTTCCGGTAGAAGTTAGGAACACGGCACCACGCTTCCAGTTTCCAGGAGTGATTGCGGCAACTGTACCTTTATTGAGGGTTGAGCCGGAAACTTTTATATTTGCCAGTCTGGAAGCAGTTGCATCCCATTCCAGATAAACGTCGTTTGTGTTAACGCAGCTTCCGTTTGAGTCATAAGCAGGTGGAATTTCTGCATCATCTTTTAATACTAAAGGATAGACCAGATTACTATTAGGAGCGAGATACTTTACATAAACCGCACCACCGCAGCCTGTTGCAGTGTTAGCATCTGAAGCATTGCTTCCGCCAATTGCCTTACTTTGTACAGTAATTGACTGACCACTGAGTGTAGAAAGGTAAATACCACCACCATTAACCGCCTCATTAGACTTTATTGCTGTATTTACCGGAAGGGTTATACCTGTTGTAGAAGCATAAAAAATACCACCACCATTTTCCAGTGTCTTGTTTCCTACAATTTCTAAGCTGATATCATTGTCAATTGAGCTTTGTGAAGCAAGATAGATAGCTCCACCACCCTGCGCTTCAGCAAAATTGTAGTTAAAGTGATAAGCATTTGTACCATTGCTTTGCTTTTTCAGATTTAAGCGGCTGTTAGAGTAATTATCAACAAATAAGCCTCCGCCACCATTTTCTGAATCTGAACCAGTTCCTGTTGCGGTATTTCCACAAATGAAAACCTCTGTCGGAATTCCGTCAGTACCGGATGTAGAGGTTCCTTCCTGGTTAAAATACATTCCAAAATTTAAGGAGCCCGCACAGTAAACTCCGGCGCCCCGGGCTGCAACATTGGCTCCTGTAGTAAGGTCAGTTGACCCGACTGAAGTGGAAGTTGCATCTTTATTTCCAATCTCTACATTTCCATTGATGCAGACAATACCATAAGTAGTACCACCGGAAGGAGCATGGCTAATATAAAGTCCTCCACCAAGGTTTGTTGCTTTATTTCCTTTTATTTTTGTTCCGTCTCCAAGCTCCACGCTGGCACCGTTATCAACATAGATTCCGCCGCCGTTGCCATCTTTATATCCACCTTTTATAGTAAGATTTTTAATTTTAACCGGAATATTTGTATTAATTACAAGGGCTGAACCGTCTGTTGCGGCAGCGGCAGCCTGTCTGTTAATTACAGCATCGCTTCCATAACCTTCTATAATAATTGCCTTTGCGTTAGCTTCTTTAGTAATGCCAGACAGCTTCTGCTGAACGGCCGCTGTTGTTCCCTTTATTCTGATTGTATATTCACAGTTCGGATCATCAAATAATGAATTTGCCTGGGAAATAGTTTTAAATGGACTTGAGAAGGTACCTGCTCCACTCTCATTGTCTCCACCAATAAAAATCGGAGCACTTAAGGTAATTTGATTTGCAGAAAATTTCGGCTCCCAGCCATCTTCTGCAATAGTTGTATAGGTAAACTTATTTTCTACAGGACTATTCTGGATTACAAGCCCTGAGTCAGTTTCTGTTTTTATAACCGGCACACCGCGATGCCAGTTTGAGTTTATTGTTACAGTACCGTTCTGGTTGCTTAAATCTGTAAGCGTAATGAATTTATTGTCTGCGAGCCAGACATCATTATCAGCAATTTTTGCAGAACCACTCATTTTAAGAGTTCCATCTTTATAGTAGATTCCGCCACCATGCTTACCTGTGCCGTTTTTAGAAATTTCGGCACCGTTTTGAATTGTTACAGTACCACCGATATCACAATAGATTCCGCCGCCGCCATACTCTCCTGTTCCATCAGTATAGTTATAGCAGACCTTTGAGCCACTCTTAAGAAGCAATTCTCCCTGGCAGTAAATACCACCGCCGTAGGTTGCATAATTGGAATAATTACCTTCACCGTGTGCAACTCCTGCAGCATTTGCATCGCCAATTACAGCGCCGTCACCAAGAGTAACCTTAGTTCCGGTTGACATATTGATTCCGCCGCCTTTACCGTCACTTCCCATTCCCCCTCTAATCTGAAGCTTTGAAATAGTAACAGGAACTGTTGATTCTACCTTGAGTACTGTATCTCCATTTCCAGTTAGAGCGGCAGTCTGGCTGTTACCAGGGGCTGTCATAAGTTCAATTGACGAGGCTTGTGAATTAACTCCTTCAGGAATTGTAAAGTTTCCTACCGAATCACCGCTTAAATAAATTTTATAGGCACGGCTGCTGCTTCCCCGAAGTTGAATTATCTGGATGGCTTTGTCGAGAGTTTCAAGAGGAGCAAAAGGGGCACCTTCGTTACTATTACTTGCGGTAAGAGTTGGAACTAAAGCATGAACAGAATCCGGAACTCCTACATAAAGAGTTGTCTGAATTGACTGATTAACAATATCAGTTGAAAGTGTAAAGGCTCCGGTTGTCGGGTTTATAAGAGAGTTAGCGTCGGCACCGGCATTTTCGTTTATCCAGGTGTCGGTGGTCATATTATCAAATACGTTTATAGTCTGATAAGTTGTAAAAACCGGCAATGGAATATTGGTACCAGAAAACAAATAATTTTTATAAAACGTGAGGGTTAATTCGTAGGTACCGGATTTTAAATTATGCACAGTGGCTTCAGAATCTGTTGTATTTACTCCATCACTTCTGATATACCAGTTTCCAGGTCCTATGGAGTCGGGTGAAACAAGAGTTACATTTCCGTTTCCATTCCATTGCTGAGCGAGCCCCGCTTCATTAACAGCGGTAACCTCGAGATAATCTGCTCCCACAAGGTTCATCAAAAGATTAATACTTCCCTTTCCGTTATTGCTTTGACACGGGCAGAGAATAAAGGTATGTGTTTCTCCATAGCCGTCTGCAGAACCATGATGAAGGTCAAGAGAAAAAGGAGCGTTTCTTTTGGAATCATAATCAACAAGAAGCTGGCGTGCCGGAACATCTCCAACAGCCTTTCTACGGAAGCCTGCTTCAAATTTCCAGGTATGCTCCAGCTCAAGCGCCATGGTATAGGAATATACGCCGTCAACTAATTGAGGAAT
>CAMNGG010000133.1 GCA_946537975.1 uncultured Treponema sp.
CCCTTTCATCAGCCGTTACCGCAAGGAAAAGCATGACAATCTTGATGAGGTTCAGGTTCGCGACTGTGACCACCTCTATAAATCATATCACAACCTTGAAGACCGCCGCCTTGAAATTGTAAAAGGCATTTTTGCGCAGGGAAAATTGACTGAGACTTTGTACAATGCGGTTATGTCTGCAACTACAATGACTGCCCTCGAAGACCTTTGGGCTCCATTCAAGAAAAAGAAGAAGACCCGCGGTATGCTTGCCGCAGAAAAGGGACTTGAGCCGCTGGCAGATTTTATTTTAGCTGATAATGATGAGGCTGCCTGCGAGAAGGAAGCTGAAAAGTTTATTAAAACTGATAATGAGGATGCAGCTCTCAACGTAGAGTCGGCTGCCGACGCTCTTGCCGGTGCAAAAGACATTATCGCAGAGCGTGTTAGCCAGGAAACTTCTAACCGCGAAGCTGTTCACGACCTTTATATGAGAACCGGTACAATCAAAACAAAGGGAATTGTTCCTGAGGGACAGGATGCCGCTGTTGCAGAAAATACTTCTACCTACAAAATGTACTGGGATTACAGCGAGCCTTTGAACGAGGTAAAGCCTCACCGTATTCTGGCAATTAACCGCGGCGAGCGCGAAGGTGCTCTTGAAGTTTCTATTGATGTTGATGTAGATGCTGCTATTGCTGATTTACAGCGCCGTGCAGACATTCACAATAAGTATCATAAAGACGCTATTGAAGACGGAGTTGTTCGTCTCTTGTCGCCAGCCGTTGTCCGCGAAATCCGCAGCGACGAAGCAGACGAAGCTGATGTTCACGGAATCGGAATATTCAGCGAAAACCTCAAAAACCTTCTGATGACCCAGCCTATTAAGGGAAGCCGCGTTCTTGGTGTTGACCCTGGTATCCGTACAGGTACAAAGTGTGCTGCCCTCGATGAAACTGGTAAGTACCTTGGCTACTTTAAGTTCTTCCAGGTTACAGACCCGGACGGCTCTTACAAAATGATTAATGATGCCATCGATAAGTATGATATTCAGGTTGTTGCAGTTGGTAACGGTACAGGCAGCCAGGAAGTTCAGGCAATTGTCAGCAAGGTTATCAGCGATAATTATAATGATGTTGTTTATACCGTAGTTGATGAGTCTGGTGCTTCGGTTTACTCGGCAAGTGATATTGCCCGCGAAGAATTCCCTGATCTGGACCTTACAATCCGAGGTGCCATCTCTATGGGCCGCCGTCTCCAGGACCCTCTTTCAGAACTCGTTAAAATTGACCCTAAGGCAATTGGTGTAGGCCTTTATCAGCACGATGTAAATCAGAAAAAGCTTGCTGAACAGCTTGATGAAGTTGTAGGCTCGGTTGTAAATAACGTTGGTGTAAACCTCAATACTGCGTCCTACTCGCTTTTGAAGTACGTTTCGGGTATCAACGCTACAACAGCAAAGAAAATTGTTGCCTACCGCGACCAGAACGGCAAAATCAAAAGCCGCGAAGACCTCAAAAATGTTCCTGGTCTTGGACCAAAAGCCTTTGAGCAGTGCGCCGGCTTCTTAAAGATTGCAGAAAGCTCTGACCCTCTGGATAACACCTGGGTTCACCCTGAAAACTACGACGCAGCCCGCGAAGTTCTTCCATATATTCAGAACAAGGAAAAGGTTCCTGCAGATTTAATCAAAAAGCTTGCAGAAAAATATAACATCGGTGAAACAACCGTGCGCGACATTGTAGACGAGCTTCAGAAGCCAAACCGCGACCCTCGCGACGGCTATCCTGCTCCAATCATGCAGAAGGGTGTTTTGCAGTTCGAAGACCTCAAGGAAGGTATGAAGGTAACCGGAAAAATCAAAAACGTAGTAGATTTTGGTGCCTTTGTTGATATCGGTTTGCACGAAACTGGTCTTGTTCACCTCAGTGAGCTTTCAGACAGCTTTGTAGAAAATCCTATGGATGTTGTAAAGGTCGGTGATGTTCACGAGTTTACTATTATCGAGCTTGATCGCGACCGACGCCGCATCGCACTTTCCCTTAAGAGTGATGCCGCAAGCCGTGCCGGAACTGGCCAGAAGAGCACAGCCCGCCGCGACAGCCCTCGTGATGGAGTCGGTGCTGGTAACGGAAGTGGCCGTCGCGTAGTTGTAGTAAAGAAAGGTGGAGCATCAGGAAATTCCGGCTCACAATCCCGCGACCGCCGCGAGGACAACCGCAAGTCAGGCCGGGCTTCCTATAATTCCGGCAGCGATGACGGTATGAGCTACAATCCTTTTGCGGCATTCTTCAATAATAAAAAATAACCAAGGTTATCAAAAAAAGTGTTCTTTTTTCGCGTCTTATGTGTTATAATCTGTAAGACGCGAGAGAGGAGTTTTATTTAAAAATACAAAAAGTCTTTTGAGTAAAAATCCGAAAATAGTTATATACTTGTGAAATTTCCGCTTTCAGCGGCTTCAGGAGGTGTCTGATGAAAAGAATAGCACGTGCTATTATTTCTATGGGCGTTGTATTAACTCTTGCCAGTTGTTCCTGGGAGGTTCCACAGACTGTTTCTGTAAAAACAAACGCAGATTACAGTTTTTCACTTGGAACCTTTGAAAAAGAGCTCGA
>CAMNGG010000134.1 GCA_946537975.1 uncultured Treponema sp.
CCCCGCCCCGCCCCCGCCTGCCGGCAGGCAGGCGGAGTGAGGGGAGCCCCAAAGGAGAAAAGAAGATTATGAAAATTACTTTGCACACAATTAAGGTCCGCGAGCTTGTAAACGGATATCAGGATAATGATGAGGCTGGGGTTGTTGGCTTTGACGGCAAGCTGGATATCAGGCCGCCCTATCAACGGGAGTTTTGTTATAACGATAATCAGCAGCAGGCGGTAATGGATACTGTAACGAACGGATTTCCTCTGAACACGATGTACTGGGTAGTTCGCGAGGATGGACGCTATGAAGTTCTGGATGGACAGCAGAGAACTATTTCGATTTGCCGCTATGTGAACGGAACTTTTTCTCATAATATGCGCTACTTTACAAACCTGCAGCCGGACGAAAAAGAGCAGATTCTGAATTATGATTTGCAGGTTTATTTTTGTGAAGGAACTGACAGCGAAAAACTGAGCTGGTTTAAAACTATTAACATTGCTGGCGAAAAACTCACTGAACAGGAAATCAGAAATGCGGTTTATGCGGGATCCTGGACGGCCGAAGCTAAAAAGATTTTTTCTAAATCGAATTGCGCGGCAAAGCTTTTGGGTGATAAATATGTAAACGGAAATCCTATTCGGCAGGAGCTTCTTGAAACTGTTTTAGGCTGGTATGTTGGAAAAGATGATAAGCTGATTTGTACTTATATGGGAAAGCATCAGAACGATTCTAATGCGAATGAGCTCTGGGTTTATTTTCAATTTGTGATTGCCTGGATAAAGGCTCTTTTTCCAACTTACAGAAAAGAGATGAAGGGGATAGACTGGGGCATGCTTTATAATCAGTATCACGAAAATGATTATGACCCGGCGGCCCTTGAAAAGGAAATTGTTTCTTTAATTGATAATGAGGAAGTTACAAATCATAAGGGCATTTATTATTATCTCTTTGACAGGAAAGACAGTCATTTAAGTTTGCGTGAATTTGATGACAAAATGAAACGCAAGAAATATGAGGAACAGAAAGGGATTTGTCCTCTTTGTGGCCAAGCTTTTGAATTTACCGAAATGCAGGGAGACCATATTGTTCCCTGGAGTCGCGGCGGTAAAACTGTTTATGAAAATTTGCAGATGCTTTGCAGGCTTTGTAATAATACTAAGAGTAATAAATAAACATAAATCGATAATTCAGATTTTTTGTGATATAATCATTCTATGGCACAGGAAAGAGCGCTTAAATAAAATGGAAAAAATATTATGGAACAAAAAATAAACTATCAGAAAAAACTGGATGATTTATTGGCGAAGCTTGCTTCGGGAGGAGAAGGTAGCAAGCCTTCTCTCCTTCTCCATGCCTGCTGCGGGCCTTGTTCCTCTTATGTTCTTGAATATCTTTCAAAATATTTTCAGATTACAGTTTTGTATTACAACCCGAATATTTACCCGCAGGCAGAATACGAAAGGCGGCTCGCGGAGTTGAAAAAACTCTATGAAGTTTTTCCTCCGGCACTGGATACTGGCGTGAAGGTTGTTGAGTGCGAGTATGACCCTGAGCAGTTTTACAACGCTGTTGGTGTGCGCGAGGAGCCCGAGCTCGCAACAGAACCCGAAAGAGGAGAACGCTGTCGCCGCTGCTACAAGCTTCGTCTGGAACGAGCCGCCGCCTATGCTGCTCAAAATCATTTTGATTATTTCTGCACTTCGCTTTCAATCAGTCCATTTAAGGATGCTGTAAAAATCAACGAGCTTGGAGTTGAGATTGAGCGTACACTGTTAGCCGGCACTTACAAGGAGAACTCTGTAGAATCACAAAAAATACAAAAATCTCCAAAATGGCTCTTCTCCGATTTCAAAAAAAAGGGCGGTTTTAAACGAAGCCTTGAACTCAGTTCAGAATACGGTATGTACCGTCAGTCCTACTGCGGTTGTGTTTATTCGATGAAGAATTAGAAAACCGGCAGAGTCATTTATCTGATTTTCCCAGGAGTCGATTAAGATGTAGAAAAAAATCCTGCTAAATTATAAACTCCTATGCAATGAATCAGATTACCTATCGCAGGCAGAATGAAGAAATAAAGAATAGTTTTCCCGGCTGGTCATAAATTGACTATGGCAGATATGAATAAACACGTGATTGTCAGAGATTAAATATTTCCCGGAAAAACAAATTCAAGATTTTCTTTTGCGACTTCTACAAGACGCAGAATTGTGTTCACAGGTGTGGGAGCCCGGTCTGTAAGCTTGAAGGCCGGAAAGAATCGTGTAATGTGAAGCGGGATTTTTTTACCAGTCTGATTTTCAAGGGCGGCCACCCAGGAAGAGAGTTTTCGCATTTCTTCTTCACTGTCGTTTTCGCCAGGGATGATGAGAGTGGTAAGTTCAACATGACAGGCGTCGGCAGCGGTTGTAATAAAATCTTTTACCATCTGAAAATCTCCGCCAATGAAGTTTCGGTAGAAGAGGTCAGTAAAAGCTTTGAGGTCAATATTCATTGCGTCGATGTAGGGGAGAATTTCGTTGAGGACTTTTTGTGTGGCGCTACCGTTTGTCACAAGCACATTCTGCAAATCTGCTTTCTTCGCCAATTTTGCGGTGTCGCGCACAAACTCATAACCAACAAGCGGTTCGTTGTAGGTAAAGGCAAGACCTATGTTACCGCGAGGGCGAAGACTGAGTGCAGTTTTTACAACTTCTTCCGGCTCATAAAACTCCGCCCTATCCTTATATTCAAAAGCCTTCTGTGACCAGGAAATACTTGAGTTCTGACAAAAAGGACAACGCAGATTACAGCCATAAGAACCAAGCGACAAAATCATGCTCCCCGGATGAAACATTTTAAGAGGCTTTTTTTCAATAGGATCCAGCGCAAGCGAAGTAAGTCTTCCGTAGTTAGCGGCAACTATCTGGCCGCCCCGACAGGTCCGTGCTCCACAAAAGCCTGTCTGACCTTCTTCGATTTTACACTGTCTGAAACATACATCACAAACCGGCATAGAGTTTACTCCACGATTTCCGCAAAGCTAATAATGTCTCACAACTTCAAAACGGAACAAGTCCACATCTTCGCCGGGAGCAATTCCGCCTTTACGTTTTGCAATTGAAATCTGCTGCTCAACTGTGTCTACGCCGTCCAGGTCCGGAAGGAGAAGTCCCCGCTTATAACCACTCTGCACAATCACGCCATATTTTTTTACATCAAGCTGGTCTGGGGAAGAAATTTTTTCTGCCTCGCCAAGAACATCAACATTGATATCAAGATATTTTAATTCATCTTCTGTCACCGGGTCAAAACGAGGATCTTCGGAAACAGCGCTCACTGCATTATGAATTATCTCTAGTGCAAGATTTTCTTTTGTTGCGGCAATGGTTCCTATGCAGCCGCGCAAGGCACCAAACTTGTGTATAGAAACAAAGGCACCGGCTCGGGCCCGTAAAAGTTCCGATGGCACCCAGGCAGGCAATTCCATCTCTCTGCCATTTTTTACAAAATACTCCGCAGACTCCCGCGCAAGTCTTACCCAGGCATCAGATTTCTGACTTTTTTGGGCAATCTCGTTTTGAACCTGCTGTAGTCGTGTCGCCAGAAAATGCCTGCCATCATCCTCCCCCTTCGGCACAAAAGAACAGATTCCATACCCAACGCCGGTCACATCTTCATGCGAATATTGGGTTGCCTCCACAGCCTGACCATCCAGAGCACCTGCCATAATCACAAAAGATTTATGACCGCACTCCGCAGCCTTCTGGCAAAAGCTTTCATCAAAATCAAAAAGCTCTCCAAAGCGAGCCCCGGAACAAACATCCATAATCCGCTTGTCATAAATCGGCCCTTCCTCAGCAAAACCGTAAGGTCCGTAATCCTGAAGCTTATGCGACAAATCTCCGCTTGCAACATAAACAACTCTACGCCCTAAAGATTCAACCGCGTCCTTTATCATCACACCATATTCATAATGCTTTAAAAGGTCGTAGCCAGAAAGCCCAGTGCGAACAAGCTTAAAGTCCTTGTATTTTTTGAGAATAAACCAGAGGGGCACCATAGTTCCGTGATCAAGCTCCGGCCGTTTTTCGCCAAGAGTTCCTGCGGGGAAGTGAGACTTCTCCGCCCGCGCACACAAGGTCTTTACAAGTTCTTCATCATACTCAACATCAAACTTTACTTCTGGCGCACCAAAATCAGCAAAGGAACCGACAGCCCCACTACCCGGAGAAATATGAAAATAATCAGAATACATGACACTGTGGGGACTGGACACAATTATTGTTTCGGGCTTAAGCGCAGCAATCAGGTCTGCAACTTTTTCATAAGCCTTAATTGTCTTTTCTATCTGCTTTTGGCTTCCCCGTCCAACCTCCGGCACAATCATCGGCGGATGTGGAACCATAAAGGCTGCTACAATCGACATTATCTACCTCTTTATAAAACAAATATCAACCAGAGAATTATATAAGCTTTTTTGATATCACGGTTTACAAGAAGATAGACACTTCCAAAGGCAAGACCAGAAAGCATTGTGATTATTCCGGTCATAAAATCCTTTGTAAAAAAGTGTCCGATTCCCCAGGTCAGGGCAACAATAATTCCGCCGTAAGGGATGTATGGATTTTTGAACCATTCTTCAAAAGCCTTCTGACTGAACACGAGAATCAAGGTAACCAGCAGTACTTCAAAAATATAATAGATATACTGGAAAACAAATTTTAAAGGTCCGTTTGCCCTGAATTCTTTTACAACTTTAAAGCCCTTCCAGTCTATATAAGAAATAACAAGGCTTCCTATGATTATCAGGATGATTAC
>CAMNGG010000135.1 GCA_946537975.1 uncultured Treponema sp.
CTATTTCAATTATACCACGACCTTTGGAGAACGATTGAATTTTTCTCTATGAAAGTTGAAAACTTGGAGATTTAGAATTTCAAAGTACCGACTACTGTAGTTTCGTCATCGTCATCATCAGAAGGCTTTTTATTTCGCGGACTATTGCGGTCAAGTTCTTCGGCGTAGGCAGCTTTTTCTGCCCGGCTCAAAAGCCCGCCACGTCTACTACTGCCGTCTGCCCCACCCGCACTCTTAGAAGCCTTTTTTTCTGCCTTCATTTTCGGTGAAGTAAGGAAGGCAAAAAGACTTCCGCATAAGCCGCCCGCAATACAGATGATGATTTGTACAGCCCCTGCCCCGCTGAAAATCTGCAGCAGGACAAAAAGCACCATCACCGCCGCAAAGGACAGAGGAAACTTCTTTTTAGAAAAGGACATAAAGGCATTGAGAAAAATCATCATGCTCACAAGAGGAACCGCGCCCACAAGACTGGTCTCGCAGAAGCAGGCATTAAGAACACCGGCAAACAAGGCCGACACAAAAATCATAATTCCAATAATCACAGAACCATAACGCTCTTCCATGGCAGGGCCCAGAAGCATAATCAAAATCAGGTTAGTAAAAAGAAGGGAAGCACCACCGACTGAAGCTCCAAAAATATAAAAAAGAAGGCGCAGGTAAGAAAGCGGCGCATTTATAATAAAAGGCAAAGCCCCTGCCTGATTCGTAGGAGAAGCAAAGATTTTCTCGAATCCTGCCACCTTCCCGCTTTTTGCCAGAAGTATATTTAATAGAAAGATGATTGCAGAGACAATCACAAAGGTCAAAGTTACAGGTGCATCGTAAGCAACTTTTATATTCAGATTAAATTTTTTTTTAGCCATAAAAATATTATAGCACAGTTTTATTTAAAACGCTCTATCAATTCTTCGCGGCTCTTTACACCGATTTTTGAATAAAGCCGGCTGGTATAATTTTCAACGGTTCGCGGAGAAATAAAAAGTTCGTCGCAAATTTCTTTGTTTGATTTTTTCTGAAGGATTGCTTCAAAAATATTGCGTTCCTGCTTTGAAAGCACAGACACAATTGAGTCAACTTTATTCTGGGCTTCGGTCATATACTGCTCAAGATAAGTACCACCGCTCTGCACAACATTCAGGCAGCGGGCAAGCTCTTCTTCCTTTGCAACCTTGGAGATATAGCCTTTCGCACCGGAATCTTTTGCCTGCAAAACAAAGCCCGTAGTATCAAACATTGAATACATAACGCATTTTATTTCGGGATATTTTTCTGAAATCTTTTTTACAAGCGCAAAGCCGGTTTCGTCAATCAGCTGAACGTCTACAATTATTATTTCGGGAAAGGCTTCATCACGGAACTTCGTATCCATTCTGCTCAGACACTCAAGACATTCCAGGCATTCCTTTGAACCTGCAAAATCTTTTGGCACCCGCCATTCGGTATGCTGCTCGAGCCAGGCCTTAAGTCCGTTCCGCACCATGTTATGGTCATCTACGATATAAAGAATGTTTTTCATTTTGCGCTCTCCAAAGGTAATTCGATTTTGATTTCCATACCGTCATTCTGTGCTGTAAAAAATTCTATCTGCCCGCCGATAAGCTCCATTCTGTCTTTCATTCCGCGGAGGCCCAGATGCTCTTTGCTCTTGAGTTTTTTGACAAGTTCATTCTGGTTGCAGCCAATGCCGTCGTCGGTAATGTAAATCATAAGTGCAGGTCTGCTGCCACCGGAAGAATCGGTCTTTTTAACAAAGATGGAAGCCTGGGTCGCATACGAATGCTTTTCAATATTAGTAAGCGCTTCCTGAATTACGCGGAAAAGGTTCTGAGTTTTTTCTTTTTCGAGCACCGGATATTCAAAACCTTCTTCTACTTTGAAAACACAGGGAATATGTGTACGCGCACTAAATTGCTGCACCAGCGAATTGATTATAGAAATAAGTTCAAGCTGAGTAGAATCTCCTTCGTTATGACTTGCAAGCTCTGCCGGCGTAAGATTGTAGCAGATGTTCCGCAGCTTTATAATGCAGTCTGTTGCAAGGTCTTCAATTTTGGTCTGGCGGCTTTTAGAAGCCTCGTCCACCACAAGATTTTCTGTTTCAAGACGAAGCACGCGGATATCCTGTACAACCGAGTCGTGAATATCTCGGCTGATTTTGGCGCGCTCCTTTTCCTGAATGTCAAAAATCATTTTGTTGTGTTCGATACGAGAAGCCGTCTTATTGCCAGACCTCACTTTCTTAAGCACAAGAATCAAGACCACAGCAAAAATCATTAGAATTACAAGCAGAACTGCGATAAGCGACAGCTGCTCCAGAACCTTCTGCTTTGCAATAAAAGCCCCGTCAATCTTTTCTGCCGCCTTTTTTGCAAGTTCTGGACTGTCATATTTTTTCAGTTTTTCTGTAAGACAGTTAAATACCCACCAGGAACTTTCATCTTCATCGCAGATTAAAAGGGTGTAGTCTGTATACTTAAAGCACTGCTCATGTTCATAAAGTTCAGAGGAGTTAGGCCGCTTTACTTCCATAAAATTATAAAAGGAATTAAAGCTTGCCTGCTTTACAGAAGAAGGAATATTTAATTCAAACTTTCCCTGATTATCTTCTATCCTGTAAAGTTCTCCCATAATAATTGTTTTTCCATCTTTCTGAACTTCTTTATCGTGCAAAAGCCAGACTCCGGTTTTATTCACAGCCAAATAACCTCGACCTTTATCCATAGGTGTTGAGTCAAGCTTAAGCGGATTATCCTTAATTCCTGTCTGAGATGCAATCCAGATTCCGGGAGAATTTCCCCAAGCTGAACAAAAATAAAACTTTTTTGAAAAAGGACTAAAGACAATATTTCCGACTCCGCCTACAGAATCCCAAAGTTTATGAAATCTTACGTCTGCCATGAATCTGCCGTTCAAAAAGTAATAAACGGCATCTTTCCATTCTATTTCGTCTGTTACATGCATTAAAAAAAGAGAATTATCTTCATTACCAACGCAATTCCACACCCAGATTTTCTCTAAATCTTCGCTAAGAGTTTCATGAAAAGGCTTACCTTCAGCCAGCGCATCATTCTGAGACGAAAGTGAGAAAACAACTAAAATAGAAAACACTGCAATACAAAAGAGCTTTCTTAAACGCATAAAATTATTATACATCAAGATTTCTAAAATGATATACAGAGTTGAACTCACAAAAAAAATTGTGAGTTCAACTCTGTATTTTTTTGCTCAATCAAGCGCATAATTAAACTCAAGGAGTGTAATTATGAAAAAACTAATTTTGATTTTAACTGTGCTTATTATGTCAGGCCTTGCTTTTGCCCAGAACAACCTGCCGTTTTCAAAAGGCGTAAATCTCTTTGATTTTTTTACAACCTGGAATCAAAGCGATAAATTGCCCGACATGTATAGATATGACGAAGCAGATTTTATCTGTATGAAAAGCATGGGCATTGATGTAATAAGACTTGCAATTTGTTTTGACTATCAGATGGAACCTGAATATACAGGAAAAATTAAAGAAGCAGTGTTACAGAAACTTGACGAGGTTTGTGATTGGGCAGAAAAATATCAGATTTATCTTATTATAGACAATCACTCATTGGGATCTGAAGAACGTTGGGATAAAATTAAACCAAAGGATGTTGAAGAACATCTTCAGAGCGTCTGGTCTCAAGTTGCACCACGCTATAAAGACAGAAGCGACTATATAATTTATGAGATACAAAATGAACCTGGTTTTAGGACTGGAACAGACTGGAACAAGATTCAGCAGAAAATGATTGACCTGATCAGAAAGTATGATACAAAGCATTCGATTATTGTATCACATCAGAATTATGGACAGGTTGCAGATTTGACTAAATTTAAGCCTTATAAAGATCCTAATCTTATTTATTCCTTCCATTTTTATGAACCTATGATTTTCGTTCATCAGGGAGAAGCCGACTTTGGAAAAGGCGCATTTGGAAAAATAAAAGGAATTCCTTTTCCATACGACAAGAAAAAAATGCCCTCTGTACCATCAGGAATACCAGATTACGACTGGTACAAATATCTCTATGAACAATATTCACAGGAAGGCACAGAAAAACACATAAAAAGCCTTATAAAAAAAGCTGCCGATTGGGGTAAAAAATATAATGTCAGGCTATTCTGCGGTGAAATTGGGGCAGGTGTTACTATAGATGTATCTTCTCGAGCAGCATGGAACAAAGCTGTATCGGGTGCATTAAAAGAGTACAATATTCCTTACTGTGTCTGGGGTCTTGATTATGCCTGTGGCTTCCTGGATTTTAGCAGTACAGGAATAGAAGAGCTAGGCCGTATTTTCCCTGATGACATTAGTAAAGATATTGTAGAATCCTATGGCTTTTCTATGCCGGATGCAGATGCTGTATCAAAAACTTCAATGACTCTTTTCCCTCAAAAACCATATATTGTTTATGATGGAATTGTTGGAAAGTATGCATACTTTTTCCGATTTGGAGAGATAGAATCAGTTAATGAAGATGATTCACATGGTTACTGTATAAAAGGAAAATACAGTGGTCAAAACGGAGCCATATTCGTTCCACCAAAAAAGATTATCTCGAGTTTTGTAAAAGACAATGCATCCCTTTGTATTAGTGTTTCCGTGAAGTTTACAGACAAAAATCAAAGATTAGGAGTGCATCTTTGTGATACTGACGAAGGAGCGGGACTACCACCATGGCAAAACTCATACATAGTAAAGGCTTCGGATTATAAGACTGGTGATTGGGTAACAGTAGAAATACCTGTTTCAAAATTCAAAGAAAGCGGTGCATGGTCAGATAAAGTATCCAGATGGTTTGATCCACAGGGCAAATTTGACTGGTCACGTTTTGAACGTATTTTTATTGAAGTTAAATCAGAAAATGACCTTATGAAAGGCGACATCTACATCGACGACATTGTGATTAAAAAGAAATAAGCCACATGTCATTGCCCGACTTGATCGGGCAATCTGTAATAGATTCCCGCGTCAAGCGCGGAAATGACACTGGGCGGAGTATGAGAATGACACAGGGGGGACAAGAGAATAACGCAGGCTGTCCGAAAATGGGGCGGCTATTATATCAAGCAATCACAGTCTTACCGGATTCATACTAAAATAAGTTAATATTTTTATACAAATCAGTATATTAAACTTGACTTTAAAACGATTTGCTTTATAATACTTCACATGGAAGATCAAATCTCAAAATCATTTGAAAACTCTTTTATTCGTACCGCCTGGAATGAAGCTGAAGAAGAATGGTATTTTTCGGTAGTTGATGTTGTGGGTGTGTTGACGGAAAGTCCTAACCCAAATAATTACTGGAAAGTCTTAAAGAACCGACTTAAAAAAGAAGGAAGTCAGTTGGTTACAAATTGTAACCAACTGAAAATGCAAAGTTCTGATGGTAAGTTCTATAAAACAGACTGCATGAATACAGAGCAATTGCTAAGGCTTATTCAATCCATCCCCTCCAAAAAAGCCGAACCTTTCAAAATGTGGCTCGCCCAGGTTGGTCGGGAACGAATAGAAGAAACTATAGATCCCGAACAGACAATAGACCGGGCTTTGGAAACCTATGCAAAAAAAGGATATTCCCGCG
>CAMNGG010000136.1 GCA_946537975.1 uncultured Treponema sp.
CTTGCAAAACAGGTAAAGTTTCTGAAGCAGAAAGTTGCATATTATGAAGCCCTTGCAGAAGAATGCGGACTTAAGCTGAACGAAGTATCAAAAAAAAACGATGCAGTGCAATCAGGCGTGCAGCAGAAAAATCAGGAGGAAAACTGACAGTTTACTGCAGGATAGCAAACGTAAACCGAAAAAATTACTACGATTTTCTGAAACACACTGACGAACCGGAAGATGAAGAAATTCTTGAATTCATAAAAGAAAAGCAGATCAGCCGTAATTACGGAATCGGCTATAGGCCGATGACTAATCTGGTACGTCAAAAGTTCGGGATAGAAATAAGCGGAAAGAAAATTCTTAGGCTTATGAAAGAAAATGCCCTGCTTTCGACAGTACGCAGGAAACGCTTTACGCCAGAAGAATACAACAGGATGAGGAAAAACAGGGAAGAAGTCCCTGAAAACCTTCTGAAACGCAATTTTTTCGCCCTGGAAAGCAATAAAAAGTATGTTTCAGACCTCACGTATCTTTACGGAAATGAATGTGTGAAGTACTTAAGCCTGATAGAGGATTTGTACAACGAAGAAATCGTAGCGTGGAAGATTTCTGAACATCCTGATGAAGAACTGTGCGAGAATACATTGGATTTTCTGGCAGCTGAAAGAAATCCTGAAGGAGCAGTCTTTCATACAGACCAGGGATCAACTTATCTTTCTCCAAAATTCAAGGAAAAGATAAAGTCCCTTGGAATGAAACAGAGCTGCTCTGCAAGGGGTGTCTGCTGGGACAATGCAGCAATGGAAAGTGCAAATGGTGTAATAAAAACTGAATGCCTTTACAACAAGTTCGGAAAGTCAAAGTTCAAGAACAGACAGATTCCCATCGCTGATGTCGTGGCGGAAGTTGAACAATTCTTTGAGTATTACAACAATGAAAGACCTAAGCAGTCTCTTGGAGGATTGTCACCGGTGCAGTTTCGGGAACAGAATCCGAAAGGCACCTACCTGATGGTCATAAAGATTGACAGAAATAAGGATATTTGAAATGATAAAATCTGCAACCGTTCTGGAACAGAAAAATAAATTCTGTCACTTAAACGGTTGCAGTAAAATGAATATGCTGTGTTACAGCTAAATCTTAAATTAAAAAGTGTCACCAATTCGACACCAGTCATTTTTTAAACTGTCACCTTTTTTGGGTGCATATCATTCGCTCGCTCCAGTGGCTCGCGCTCCGCGCGCCTGCTCCACGCTTGGGGCGCCTCCCCGTTTAAAATACATTACGGGAGTCTCTGCTGCAATTCTTTAATATTCACGTAAATCCATCACAATTTCTGACCTTTAGTTTTCAATTTACGTGAATATTGAAAATTTCATAATTAACTCACGTAAAAAATATAAAAACACAAAAACAGTGGCATCAGTTTTACGTGAATCTCAATAAAATCAATACAAAACTCACGTAACTATTTATAAACATCAGAATAAGTCCCACTACTTTTACGTGAATCAAATATCATTTTTGCTTTTTCACACGTAAAAGACCGTAAAAGACTTCAAAATAATCCCATAAACTCGAAAATCGATTTTTCTTCCAAAATCAGAATATACCCTTTATAATAGAAGAAAGAGAGAAATCTACAACAACGAGGTATCTATCATGAACGACATCAGCATTACTTTTATTAAAGACGAAAAAGAAATTACAAAAAAACTGGTTCCATACGGCACCCCTGTTTCGGTAATTACAGGAAACTTTGGAATCCCGGATAAAGAAATCTATGCAGTAAGAATCAGCAACGAAATCTGTCCGCTGGACATGCCTCTTACTTATGATGCGGCACTTGAAGCAATAGTTGCAAAATCAAAGGACGGAGCTGCCGTTTACCGCCGCTCACTCTGCCTCTTACTGGCCGCAGCCGCTCACAACCTTTTTCCTAAGGCCCGCCTTCTTGTAGGCCACAGCCTTGGTTACGGCTACTACTACACCCTCGAAGGTGCTAAAAAGGTTACAGAAAAAGAAATCAAACAGCTCACTGCTGAAATGAAGGCTCTTGTTGAAAAGGACATCCCTATCACAACAGAGACAATTCCTTACGCAAAGGCCGCAGAGCTTTTTGAAAAACTCAATCTTGTAGAAACCCGCAAGCAGATTAAATTCAACTGTACTCCTACAATCAAAATCAATTCGATTGGAGATTTTTCCGATTTGTACTTTGGACCTCTTGTTATTTCTACGGGCGTTCTCAAAACTTTTGAACTTATGAAGTATGGTGAAGGCTTCCTCCTCCGCTTCCCTAAATCTACTGATCCGGACAAGCTGACAAAGTTTGAAGACCAGCCAAAGCTTTTTGAAATCTACAGCAAGTACAAGGAATGGGGAAAGAGAATGAACGTTACCTCTGCCGCTTCCCTCAACGAGCTGATTGCTAAGCGAAAGATTAACGACTTCATTGAGATCACAGAAATCTACCAGCAGAAGAATATCTCAAAGATTGCTTCTCAGATTGTTGATAAAAAGACTGTCCGCGTAGTTTTGATTGCAGGACCTTCTTCTTCCGGCAAAACTACCTCGGCTAAAAAGCTTGCCCTCGAGCTTCAGGCAATGGGTTACCAGCCAAAGGTAATCAGCCTTGACTGCTATTATGTTGGCCACGAAAAAACTCCACTGGATGCAGACGGCAAGCCGGACTATGAATGTCTTGAAGCTTTGAATATTGAACTTTTGAACAACCAGCTTGTTGATTTGTTCAACGGCAAAGAAGTAATAATTCCAAGCTACGATTTCCACACAGGAACTTCATATTTTGAAGACAAAAATAAATTCCGTCTTGCAGAAAATGAGATTCTTATTCTGGAAGGAATCCATGGCTTGAATGACAAGCTTACTCCAAAGGTTGCTCCGGAGCTCAAGTTTAAGATTTACCTTTCTGCCCTCACCCAGCTCAACCTGGATGACCACAACCGCATTTCAACCAGCGATAACCGCCTCATTCGCCGCATTGTCCGCGACAACAACTTCCGCGGAAAGCCTGCAGCAGGAACTATTGAAATGTGGCCGAGTGTGCGCCGCGGCGAAGAGCTTCATATCTTCCCATTCCAGAATAATGCAGATGCAGTTCTCAATACCGCCCTGGACTACGAGCTTTCAGTTTTGCGTGTATACGCAGCACCTCTTCTCCGCCAGGTAACACCAATGCAAAAGGAATATGCAGAGGCAAGAAGATTGCTCCAGTTCCTCGAGAACTTCGCAACAATCTCGCCAAGCGCAGTACCACCACGCTCTATCATAAGAGAATTTATTGGAGGAAGTGCGTTTAAGTATTAATCATAAAAACGCAAATCATAACCACCCGTCAAACGGGTGGTTTGCTCTTAGCCTATAAGGCTAAGGGTCTCAAGCCGAGACTTAAGTCCCACGCTTTCACTT
>CAMNGG010000137.1 GCA_946537975.1 uncultured Treponema sp.
GAGTCTCCGAGCAGCTATGCTGCGAAGGTTCGGAATCTATTACAAGATGCTGAAACAAGTTCAGCATGACATTAAATTGTAGGAGCAAAATATGTCAAAATACTTAGACCGCGCAAAAGAAATCCGCGCAATTGTTGAACCACATCATAACTGTGCACAGTCAGTGCTTATGTCTTTTACCCAGAGCCTTAAGCTGGATGATGAAACTGCATATAAAATTGCCACAGCCTTTGGTGGCGGTATGAAGTCGGGAATTACCTGTGGTGTAATCACGGGCGGCCTTATGGTGCTCGGCCTTTTTGATGTTGATGCACCAGAAGATACTCAGGCACTCGTAAAATATTTTCAGAGCCGTCACAGCGACATGTTGAATTGCGCCGACCTTCTCAAAGCAAATGCCGCAGCCGGCGGGACCCGCAAACCACACTGCGACGCCCTCGTTTACGAGATGGTAGAATATGTAGAAAAGGTTCTCAAAGAAAAAGGAAAAATCTGATATGAAGTACCTCATATTCCGATATGAGGTACTTCATTTTAATATTGTAAAAAAATCTCATGACTGTATTATCTACGGCATGAGGTTTTTTATGAAGAAATTATTTTTGATTTTAATGATGGCTTTGAGCACAGCCTGTCCGATGCTTTTTGCCGCTTCCTTTACCCAGAACGATTCCCGCCTTTCGCAATTTACTGAATATCTTGATGAGATAAACAAAGCCTGCCACATTCCGGGAATGGCTTTCGTTATTACAAATCCGGATGAAACTCTGCTTGAAAAAGCTTACGGCCAGTGCACAAGTCTGAACCAGCTCTTTTATATCGGTTCAATGAGTAAGTCTTATACTGCGGTCTGCATTATGCAGCTTGTAGAGAAGGGGCTTGTAAAGCTTGAAGATGACATTTCGCTTTATCTTCCGGATTATAAGTTTTCAAAGCCGGTTACAGTTCTTGCGCTGTTAAATCATACAAGTGGTTTTGATACACATGCAAAGCTTCACAATGTTAAGCAAAAGGATTCTTATGGTCACTATGAATATGCAAATGTGAACTATGATCTGCTTGGAAAAATCATAGAAGCAGCCAGCGGTCAGACTTATGAAGATTATATTCAGCAGAATCTTTTTGATCCGCTTGGTATGGATGATTCACGAGCAAATGCCCGGGCTGTAAAGGATAGTCCTAAACTGCTTTTAGGTAACCGAAATTACTTTGGATTTTTTAAGCAGGGCCAGACTGATATTCCGACAGAAAAGTCCTGGTTTCATGAGCCGGCCGGTTATATTGCAACAAGTCCACATAATCACGCAAAGTATTTGAGAATGTATCTGAATGACGGAAAGGCGGGCGGCTTTGAGAACTCGGAGAATTCAGGTAATTCAGAAAATTCAGCAGCCCAGCTTCTAAGCCCTGAAAGCATACAGAAAATGTGGTTCAAAAATGTCAGTGAGGAGGCAAAGCGGTTTGACCTTTATTACGGCATGGGTTGGAATTACATGAACTGGCAGGGACAGCCAATGCTCTTTCATGGCGGTCAGGTAGAAAACGGAATTACCTTCCAGTATATTCTTCCGGATAAAAAGCTCGCCGTCTGTTTTATGATAAATGCCAGCGACTATCTTGTGATGAATAACCTTATGAACAACGTTATTTTTGATAGTGTGGCTATTCTGAACGGGGAGGAGGCTCCGGAAATAAATCATACAAAATGGTTTTTACTTCACCTTGCTTTGAATGCCCTTTATTTTGTTATGATGGGCCTTTCTGTATTCTTCCTGATTAAAGTCAGAAAAACTCTTCCTTGTATTATCTGCTTCCTTGTATGGCCGCTTTTCCTTCTTACCTTTACAAAGCTTTTGCTGTCAACTCCCCTTTGGGTTGTAAGACTTTTCGTGCCTGATTTTTACGGAGTGATTATTGCCAGTGCTGTAATTGCATTAGCCGGCGGCCTGATAAGACTGCTTCGAAAATTTATTTTTGATAAATGATTTTCGCGTTTGAATAAATAGAAAGAAAACCAATACGGTCGCCGGTCTCAAGAATGTGATAAAGCTTGTTGAGACGGTTTTGAACGGTCCCGAGAGTCAGTTCAAAATCAATGGCGATTGCTTCGTATTTTACTCCCTGCTGAATAAGCTCCAGCCACTGGGCATCCCGTTTTGTAGTTTCAGGATAGTCTGCAACATTTAAAACCTTGTCTTCAGCACTTTGTGATTTCATGTATTCATACAAAATAAAAATGATACAGAAGGTGATTGGGATAATCTGAATTGCGTCAAAGGCTCTGTTAAAGAAAGCCTCTCTTCCGAATCTGAGTCCCGAAAAAAATGGCCCTAAATAAAGAAGCAGAATGCCGCAGATTTTCGGCACCTTATGACATCTGAAAAATCCTCGTATCCAGAGCAGCAGCACTGCAAGCTCCATCAGAATGACAGGAAAGGCCGGATTCGAATCGCCTATAGAATTTGTGATAGAAAAATATAAAAGTGAAGGAACAAACAAAGCAAGCTTTTCAGGCTTTGCAATTATAAAAGCCAGAATTATCAGACTGACAGGCCCGAATACAAGACCGAAAACGCAGGGATAATCATGCAGAAAAAAAACATCATAAACAGCTTGCCCTGTCAGATAAAGAAGAATTGCAATGAAAAGAATTGAAACCAGACGGATAAATCGCAGAAAGGTTTTTGAATAAATTGACTTCATATATTAATTATATTGTGGTAACTTCTTTTTTTCTATATAATAATTCTATTATTCAGATTGATTGTATTTGAGGATAAAAATGATAGATAAGTGGGAAATTGTAATCGGTTGCGAAATTCATACTCAGCTTTTGACTAAAACCAAGGCCTTCTGTGCC
>CAMNGG010000138.1 GCA_946537975.1 uncultured Treponema sp.
AGAAAAAGAGGGCGGACAGATTAGCGGAGCTGACTTACCTAAAGAAAAAATCTACGAAAACCGTTATTTATGGTACCGCGAAAATCTTGTTGCAGCTTATGAAACTTTTGGCCTTAAGTTTGATTTTGTAAGTGCCACCCAAAATGAACGAGGCTGGGATCCCGACTGGATAATTTATCTTTCAAATCATCTTAAAGCCGACAGCAGGGCCCCTTACGATTTTTCTAAAATTAAAATTGTTGCTGGTGATGAAGTCTGCACCTGGAATCAGGCAAATCTGATGGCAGAAAATAAGGAACTCTTTGACGCAATTGATGTTATTGGAAGTCACTATACCTACTGGTCAAACGAAACTGTCCAGACTCTTCGCGAAAATGGGAAGGAAGTCTGGATGTCGGAAGGTTCTTCTCCAATGGGTTATGCAAAAAGCGTTTCCCGCTATGATGGAAATGGTTCTGGTTTAAATGGACTAAATGGAGTTCTTGATGTTGCAAACCGTATAATCACCATGTATGCGGCAGGAAAAATGACACTGTATGAATTCCAACCGGTAGTTGCTGCTTATTATGATGGAGTTACCTATTGTCATAAACAGTTGATTTCTGCCCAGAGTCCATGGAGCGGTTACTACGAACTTGACCCTGGCTTTTTTATGACTCTTCATTTTTCCCGCTTTATAAAACGCGGCTGGCTTATGCTTGACGATGCTTCTTTTGCAGACGGACATGCAGCGGGTGATGGGCACGCACTTGGTGGAGCAACTTATTCCTGTCTTTCTGCCTGCGATCCAAAAACTGGTGACTGGTCCAGCGTAATCACAAATACGACAGATAATCCTATTGAATATACTTTTGAACTTAAAAAAGATGATAAAAAACTCTGGCTTTATGAAACGACCAGCTGGAAAAAATCAGACAGTCTTAAAAAATCGCCTGTAAAAATTAAGAATAAGCTCTGTAAAATCATCATAAAGCCAAATTCAATTGTTACACTTTCTACTATAAATATAAATCCGCTGGAGGAAGCACTAAGTCTTTCTTCTGTTTCAGAAAAGGATGATGAAGTACTGGCTCTTCCTTACGAAGATGATTTTTCTTATTCTGACGATTTTCTCTCCGCACGTGGTGGGGCTCCCCTTTACACCACCGATGAAGGAGGTGCTTTTGAAGTTATAGAAGAGGATGGTCAAAAAATCCTGCAGCAAAAAATCCTTTTGGAAAATAAGGCCCGCGAATGGGGAGGCAGCCCGGAACCTGTTACAAATCTTGGGGATGACCGCTGGTTTAATTATTCTGTACAGATTGAAGGCAGATTCGACCCAGATGATCTTTCCGAAAAAAATTATATCGGAATTGGCGGCCGTTATAATCTTCCGGACAGTGGTAAAAATGGAATCTGGATTAAGCTTCAGGCAAATGGAAAATGGGATCTGATGCGAAACAGCCAGTCTGTAAAAAATGGAAACATTGAAGCTGCTCTTAGTAAGGATGATAAGTGGCAGAAGGAATGGCATAAACTTTCACTTTCTTTTGAAGAAATGACAATTTCTGCTTTTATTGATGATGTTAAAGTTTGTGATTTTGAACTGGGCTTGAGCGAAAAAGTCTCTTTACAGGGGGCTGGAAGAGCGGCAATTTATTCAGCCTACAGGAAGAACTGCTATAAAAATCTGAAAATTACTCCACTTGGTGAAAAATACTACATCACCCGCTTTGATAATCTTGATTCCGTCTTTACCTATGATGATAAAACCCCTTGGGAACACAGCCTTATGTATTCTTTTAAGTGTTATAAAAGAACTGTTTCAAAAGGCCAGAAAGGAAGTTCTTTTACCCTAACCTTTTCAGGTTCTGCCTTTATTCTTACAGGAAACAGCGAAAAAGGAGCTGGCATAAAAGTTACTTTAGATGGCAAGGAGTATGAAATAATCAAGGTTGGAAAAACAGGAAACAGAGAAGCACTTTACTATTCTGGTGATTTAAAAGAAGGCAAACATAAAGCCGAAATCACTATTCTGGCCGGAAGCCTTAATCTTGATGGTGCAGAAATAAAGTAGTTTTTAGATATTTCAGTTCATACGGCAAATCCAACTCAAAATCTCATCAATTGCAAGTTTTCCATTTCCTACATTGCAGTGGTTTTCAGCCTCCTCTTTCTCGGTAAACAATCGGAAGGTAAGGCTTTTGACATTTTTCAGCATGTTAATTTCTTTTCCAATAAGGTGATAATCAATAAAGTGATCTTTTGTCGCTCCTAAAATAAGCATGTCCTGGGTAATTTTATCTGCAACAGGTTCAATATCATACAGTTTTAGTTTTTTTGCATAAGCATAAGGATCCTTTGCTTCATAGGCATAGCAGCCGTGTTTAATTCCCCAGTCGATAATTGGAGATTTTTTAGCCTTCTTTTTGAAAACAATATTCATTAATGTACGAGCATGAAGTTTCATAAGTGTATGAAAGGCTCTTTGAGTTGAAGCAGACAATCCGCTAACAAGCACATCCTGAAAGCATGGAAAAATTGACCAGGCAACAACTTTTGTAATACGTTTATCAAAGGCAGCGGCACGTGGAGCCAGATATCCTCCCAAAGAAATTCCAACAATTGTAACATCATCAAGGTGGCAAAAATCCAAAATTGCTTTTACAGGCTTTTCCCACTCGTGAGTAAAATGCATTCCCTGAAGACGCATTACTCCACCCTGACCAGGACCTTCAAACATATAAACTTCAAAACCTTGTTCCTGCATGTACAAAACCGTAAAAAGAAACTCTTCAAAGTAACTGTCATTTCCACCATGCAGCAAAATAGTTCCCTTGCACTTTCCTTCTGGAACAACATGCATTACAGGAAGTTTTACATTTTCAAAAGGAACATCGAATTTTTGTATACGAGGATTTTCACCTTCAAAAAAATCTGCATAATATTCGTAAAAAAGTTTTGTTGCTTTTTCATAATACAACTTTTTGTCGGGGTCACCATCGTACATAAAAAACTCGCTCATTCTATAATAAGCAATTGCGTTGTCAGTTCTTTCTTCCTTCATCGCCTGGTCACCAAGTGCAATCAATTCTCGTTTCCAGTCAGCACTGTTGTAAATTTTTCCTGCAACTTTTTCTATATCTTCAAGTCGTCCACCATCCCAGTTAATTACACGGTTCAACTGATAATTAAAATTTGCCTCATCATTTAATTTATATACACCTTTTTTAAGTGTAACAGCTTTTGTGATATCGTATTTTTTCATCTTTTCTCCTTTTGGGCGTTACCGCCTGAAGGCGGTCGGGCTTTGCGGGGTTCCGCTATCGCTCATTCCTTCGGAACTGCCCTTTCAGGGCAGCCCCTACAATCCCTAACGCAAAAACAATTTATTACTTTTGAAGGAGAAAAACTTTCAATTAGATGCTATTTTTAACTTTTTATAAATTCAGAAAATGAAATTCCAAACATTCTTTTACAGGTTGAAGCAAAATGAGAAGGAGAATCGAAACCAGCTTTCATTGCGGCTTCGGTAATATTCTGTTTTTTCATGTAATAAAGAAAACCTTTTTTCATTTTGTCCAGAGCAAGATAGCGGTGCATAGAAATTCCCATACTTTCCTTAAACAAATGGGAAAGCCGACTTTTTGAAAGATTCACTTTATCACAAAGAAAAGGAACAAGATCATTAGGAATTTCTGGCAATTCTTTGATTGTTTCAAGGACAGTTTTTATACGAAAATCCACATTATCATATTCTGTCTTTGTAAGTTCCAGAAAAGAAAGCACTTTACTGTCTGATACCTTAAGATTTCCTTTGCAATTTTTCCAGATATTCAGAAGTTCTTTTGCTGTATCAGATGGTAATGTAAAATATGAATTCTCTTTTAAGTATTTTCTCTGAATCTCTGCCGCGTACCATGTAGTTGAATCAAAAAGATACACAAGCATTTCACCCTTATCTGCATAAATCGTATGATTTACATCTGAATCTATAAAAACTGCATCTGCCTGAAATTCTTCATCTTCGACAACAACATTCAGCTTTCCATCCAGTGCAATTACAAGATGAACTGCAAGATGAGAATGCATATCCGGAGTACGGTACTCTGAACGTATGAGCATGTGGTCATATTCAAATAAAAAATCGGTCATCCTACCCCATTAAATCACTTGTCTTGTATTCTAATACTACGACACCAGTGCAACAAATAATCCCACTACAGCACACGAAGGAATTCCAAGCAGCGTGCCTATACAGCTCTGTTTAATGTGAAATAAATAATCGTGATACTCTTTCATATCCTCTGTGCCAGGAATGCGCATTCTCTTTGAATGACAAAACCAGATACAATCCAGAACAAGGGCGTCAAACCAGGAAATAGAAAGCCAGATAATGAATGTATATAAAAATCCCTGCCAGAAATTTTCAGCATGATTTATTTTAATCATTACAAGAACGGCAGCTGCTATCAGAACAATTATTGCAAGAGCTTTTCGAACAAGGTCTTTTGCAGAAAATCTTTTTTCAGTTTTTTCGACAAGTCCAAGCTCCTCACATTTTTTCCGGATTTCCGGCGGATAATCGCTTATTACACCAAGAGGATTTTTCAAGTCCATTGGTACCACAATCAATGAAAAAACCGCAATTGCAATTAAACATTCGATTAATAAAATCATCTCAAATTCCTCCTTTTATATCCGCAGTCACAATATGGTCCATCTGATGCCAGTGTGTACTCTCTGACAAAATCCGAAGCCCCTCCAAGCTCACTCATTGTCATTGCATTTTCGTAAAAAAGTGTAAGCTCTTCTACTGTCGGACGTCTGTCCATACATTGCAAGAAAGCAATTAGCATGGCGCAATTGACGATATTTGTCTTAAAACGATCTGCTTTTTCAAACCCAGGAAGTTTCTCAATAATTTCCCTGTACTTTTGTTTTGACTGTTTTGAAATTCTGTTTGCATCATCATCTGTGAAACCTAAATCAGAAACCAGATGATTTCGAAATGATTTCTTGTAAAGCATCCACATAGCGGATGGCATACCTGTATATTTCATTGTTTTGCTCCTGTCATATATAATTAAATAATCACTCCTGTATAATTAATTGCTGTTTCGCTTTTATCCGGCACGTACCAGTAATCACAGGAATCTGAACCGGTTGCAACTGTATGAGTGCGGATTAATTTTGCGTGCATGAGCTTTGCATATTGATGATCAAGATTACACATGTGCGGCATTATTTCCATGTAGCCGTATTTTTTTGCATACTGAACGAGAGGACATCCAACAAGAGTAAAGGCAATGCCTTCATCTGTATTATTCGGATTAACACGCATGAGCCAGGTTTCAAGCCATTTTCCTTCTGTCTGATTTTTTTTGACATCATCGGCATATTTTTTATAACTTTTGTAAAGGTATTTTCTAAAAGGATTTAATATAATCTTATGATTTATGTTCATAAGAGGACTTAAAAATCTTATAGAGTTATATACCTCAATCAAAAGTTCATCTATCGCGTTTCCGTCCAGACGATGATCTGTAGCCTCGTAAAATGACAGAAAGATAATGAACATAGTAAGATTACCTGCAAGAGAATTATCTTTTCCTCCAAGATCAGGAGCATTTGACATCATTTTGGGAAAGATTTCTTTTTGTCGTCTGCAGATTTCTTTGTATTCCAATGAAAAATGTTTTTTTATGTATCTTTTTATATGACGAAATATGAACTGTTCCATTTATTTTTTCTCGCTCTTCATTAAGGTAATTGGAAATGGCATTTTTCCAGGTTTAAAATTAATTCTAAGTTCAGGCTCTGAATTAAATATTAATTCAGCTTCTAAAATTGTAATTTGTTTGCCATTATTTGCTATAACAGAAATATTTTTAGCATAGAAACTTCCATCCTGTTTTTTCTTAATACTGAATGAAAATTGATCCACAGTTTTATCTTTATAGGAAAATGGCAGGATTGTAATAGTTTTTGAATCACCTTCATCCTCAGTTACTGTAAATTGAATTTCAGATTCTGATTTTGAACCAAGAACACTAAGTGTAGATAACTGTCGAACAGCTACTGGTTGAGAAAATGCGAATGATACAAAAATATAAATTAATAATGAAAATAAGAATTGTTTCTTTACGGACATTTTTACTCCCTTAGAAATAATATTTCATTCCCGTTGTTATACAAACATAACCGCCGCAGAAATTGCCATTTGCAATCTGAGATTTATCTATATTTGATTTCCCACCAAAACTCGCGATTGCTGCACCTCCGCCAAATTCTACAAAAAAGCCTTTATTTTGCAAAAACAGGAATTCAAAACCGCCGGCTCCTCCTAATTCCAGAATCAACGGTGCATAGAAAAACTGATAGTTACAATCTTTGCTTGTACCTATCTCACATTTCATATAACCATAAGTTCTAAATGAGAAATCATTTATTTTTATGATTTTTCCAAAGTGAAGCTTATCTCCAAATGAGATTAACATTCCATCAGTTCCAAAATCATTTGCTAAGTATAAAGAAGCGGAAATTTCATCCCGAATAAAAAATCCAGTTTGAGATGAATAAATAGGAAATGAAAAATTAATTCCACCGCCGCTTTTTCTGCTTTGAATAAGAGCAAAAGTTCCGAACGATAAATCATTGGTCGAGTTTTCTTTTGCATAAGAAAACGAAAGTGAACAGAATATGATTACAGCAAGAACTGTTCTTTTAAATATTTTGTTAGACATATCTAACAATAACACAAAAATAAATTAGTCACAACTAACTTTCATTCTTAATTACACTCTTATACATTCCACATACATCAACTTACCTGATAAAGTTTGTCCAGGCATGCTCTTCTTTTTCAGGAAGACCAAACTTTTCTTTTCCCAGGGAAATTGATTTAATCAAAAAACTCATGTTGCGGGCAAGGACACGAAGAGTTTGCATTCCTTCAGAATCTTCAGCTGCTTCTCCTGGAGCCTCACCATGGATATTATTCCAGTACTGACTGCTTGCCACAGGCATTCCACTAATTGAAAAATACTTATTCAAAACATCAAAAGAAGCAGTTGTTCCTCCACGGCGGGCACAAACAAATCCTGCACCAACCTTCATTGTTTTATCAAAAGAGGCACTATAAAAAAGCCTCTGTAAAAAAGCCTGAACAGTTGCATTTGGTGCCGAATAATAAACAGGAGTACCAACAACAAGACCGTCAGCATCTTTAAGCTTAGGAGCAAATTCATTCACTGCATCATCAAAAACACATTTTCCCAACTGACCACAACGACCACAGGCAATACACCCACGAATATCTTTATTTCCAATATTGAAAATTTCAGTCTCTATTCCCTGCTCTTCAAAAATCTTCTGCATTTCGTGCAGACCAAGCAAAGTGTTACTGTTTCCTCGTGGACTTCCATTTACTAAAAGAACTTTCATATCAACCTCTCTGTTTTGGCATTTGATTTAAGAATAAAACCATAAAAGTAATTTGGCTATGCCCTAAACCAGTCTTCCACCCGCAAGAAGGCATTTTCTTTCATTTGTTCAAAATCTGCTGTATTGTGAGTTACAAGCACCATACCATTTGAAATAGCTGTAGCTGCAATCTGAGAATCGTAGTTAGGAAGAGGCTTTCCATCTTTTTCAGCTCGGGCCTGAATTTCACCGCAAATAGAGGCGGAAAATTTGTCGTAAGGGATGACGTCAAAACATTCCTCGTAACTTTCAAGACAGCATTCAAGATATTTCTTTTTTCTACCTTCAGAAAGACGACTAACTCCACGTTTTAATTCCTGCCAGGTAACAGCAGAAATAGCACACATATCTCTTCGTGCTTCATAAATAGATGCAACACACATAGAAACCTCCTTTCAGGAACTCAAGAGTCGTGAGAGCCCCTGTAGATAAAAATATAATCCAGGTTTTTATTATAGCCAAGATAAATTTTGTTAGCCAACATCTTAGACCGGCCACCAGTGGCCTAACACAAGTCATATTTAAACGGTATAATAACCTCATGCACTTTGTAACCGCAAAAACAATTCTGACTCCTCACAGCATGAACATTTACCGCGGATGTTCCCATGGCTGTATCTATTGCGACTCCCGCAGTAAGTGCTATCAGTTTACTCATGATTTTGAAGATATCGAAGTAAAACAGAATGCTCCTGAACTTTTGGAAGAAGCCCTCCGTAAAAAACGAAAACGCTGCATGATTGGAACAGGCTCCATGTGCGACCCTTACATTCCACTGGAAAAAGACCTGGGCCTTATGAGACGCTGCCTTGAAATAATTGACCGCTATAATTTCGGTGCAACTCTAATTACAAAATCAGACCTTGTACTACGAGACCTGGATCTTCTTGCCCGCATAAATAATAAAACCAAAGCTGTAGTTCAGATGACACTCACCACCGCAGACGACGAACTCAGCCGTAAAATTGAACCAGGCGTTTGCCCTACTAGCCGCCGTTTTGAAGTTTTGCAGGCTTGTCGCGAGGCTGGTATTCCGACAGTAGTCTGGTTCAGTCCACTTCTCCCATTTATCAATGATACACAAAGTAATATAGAAGGAATTGTTAATTATTGTGTTCGGGCCGGTGTTCACGCAATCATTTGTTTTGGAATTGGGCTTACACTGAGGGAAGGAAACAGAGAATATTTTTACGCGGCTTTGGACCGCAAGTTTCCGACTGGCTCAACCAACACAAGTCTCAAGGAACTTTATCAGAAAACTTTCGGCTACTCCTACATGTGCTCAAGTCCACACGAACATGAACTTATGACATATCTTGCAAAACTTTGCCGCCAGTATAATATCCAGCTGGGAACAGATTCTGTTTTTAAGTGGATAGAAGAGTTCCCGGATAAAAATCCTCTGCAGCCGGAATTATTTTAAAATGGGAAAGCAATTAGCAGATGGACTGCTTATTTCTAAAAAGTTAATTCATATATTAATCATATTATATAGAAGAAAATAAGCTTGGGTTCTACATATTAGGGGGGGCAGTTTTTTTCCTTCCCCTCTCCTAAAAAAGGGATATTAGGAATGCCCACCAAGAGATAGCGGCTCCCAGGAATCAAAACTTTTTTTTGATGCCGAATTATTCTGGATATATTCATCCATCGCATCGCGGACAAGTTCTGCAGCCTTGCATCAGGGCTCGATGATACCTCTGCAATACGCGTGGTTGAAGTAAAAGTGTAATTATTTTGTTTTTATGTTATGGTATCTTATAAGGATAGCATAACATGAAATATTACAGAATTCATACCGCAGACATTGCATATATCACAAAGCAGCCTCGGGGAATTTTTACAGCAATAGGAAAACTTGTTGATTCAAAAACGCTGACAGAAGAAGAGACAGCAGAATATTGGAAAAACAGGGAATATTTTGAAAAGGTTCTGCCGGTTCCTCCTTTTTATAAAGACGGAAATCCTCAGGGTGCAACAACCTGGTTTAAGGATAATCCCAAGGGAAACGATATTTATGCTCAGATGACTTTTTACCGAGCCATGGCTGCAAAGTATGGGCTCAAGCTTTATAAATCTGAATGCAGCGAAGTACCAGGACAAGTTATTTACGAAGATGATTTTCAAATTGCGGTGATTAATACAAGAACTGATATTGAAGTAAAAATGACGGAAGTATAAGCGTCACCTACCCTACAATCCCCACCCCAAGTAAAAATGCGTTAGCGCTGTGAAGGGTGCTGTAAGCAGCCACCGCAAGAAACGGTGGTTGAGCATAGCGAAAGCAGCGTTTCTGAGGAGGCCGGAGCGAAAGCGGAGCCCGTAACATAGCGACCCGAAGGGGAACGCCCATAATTTTTTTATTATCCACCGACCCATTTCCACAGTTTTGCGACTATAATAGTATACGAGAAAAGAATGAAAAGCGTGCACGGCTTATCACAGGAAAAAAAATGAAAGAAGACTTATTTGATTACGCCCAATATCTTTTAAAGCTTGCAGTCAAAAAAACTGATAATTTTGAACAGGCTGAAGATTTGGTAAGCGAAACTCTTTTAAGTGCAATCGTTGCCAGGCAGGGCGGGCAGTCTAAAAAAATCGAAAATCTTCAGGCTTACCTTACTGGCATATTGAATCACAAGTTCAACGATTTTCTTCGTTCAAAATATTCAAAGCCTGTCATTTCTTATGGTGTAATTCCCCGCTTTGATTTTGAAAGCAGCGAAGAGCCCGCTCTGGACAAACTCATCAAAAATGAAGAAAGAGAAAAGGTTCGAAGCTTCATCGCTCAGCTTTCAAAAAATTATCGGGAAGTTCTGGTTCGTCATTTTATTCATGGCCAGAATCTTCAGTCAATTGCTGTAGAACTGGACATAAATACTAACACGGTAAAATCCAGGCTCAACACCGCCCGTATGAATCTGAAATCACAAATGGAGAAAAAAGAAATGGAAAAATTCGAAAAGCAAAGTTACGAGCCGGAGCAGCTTGATATCTGGATGTATGGCGAAATGGAAAATGACTGCAAGGCTTTTCATGTTAATGACTGGACCTGCCGCATCCACCAGAATATTTTAATTATGGCCTATAAAAATCCGCTCACGATTACAGAACTTTCACAGGGCCTTGGGATTTCGGCAGCCTACATTGAACCTATTGTTGAAGAATTGATTTCTTATGATTTTATGGCCCGCAAGGGAGATAAGGTTTATACAAGCTTTATCATCTTTACTCAGGAAGAAAAAGATAAGGCTTACGACCACGATAAAGCAGTTGCAGAAAAACACGCTCAGAAAATGTGGGGGCTGCTGGAAACCTGGCTTGAAAAAATCCGTCAGCTGGATTGCTATAAAAAGCTGAATGAAAGACAACAGGCAAGCCTCCTTCAGTTTGCGGCAATTTTTATTATTCATGAAGCTGTTCGCGAAGTAAAAGCTCAGAAGATTTCTAAGCCCGATGTTATGAGTATTAAGCATCAGGCAAAGTGGCAAGGCTATGCTTACGGCTTTCAAACTTCTCTTGATTACAAAGATAACTGGGATTATGTTACCGGGCACTCCCTTTGCAAGCTGAATGGTTGTCATGTAGTTGCAACCGGGCCTTATAAAAATCACGAGGACTTGTGCTTTTATGCTTATGATGTTGCAGCTGGCTTTACCTTCAGCAAGTTCTGGCCTCTGGATCATCTGCAGTTTCTTAAGGTTTGCTATGCCCTTTATGCCGGGGAAGAAAGTGACATTCCTTTGATTGCACCAAAGTTTTTTGATAAGGATGTGATTGAGCGTTATGAGGAGTGTAATTTGCTGGGGAAGAGTGGAGATGCCACAAAGCCCGCCGAAGTCTTGAATCTTCCGGTTTTAGAAAATGATGACGCCGAATATATTTTTTATAACATTTTTCACTTTGCAATTCTTGATTTTGCAAAAAGCTTTCACACAGAACTGGAGTCCCTGCTTGTAAATCCTGTTGAGCCGCCAAAACACCTACGCGACAAGGTGCCTGAGGAATTGAAATATCAACTTTGTGGCGATGCCTTTGTTATGTCACTTGTTTATCAGGGGGCCTGGAATGGCTGGTATAAAAATGAATATGCAAGGAAAAATGAAAAGGTGCCTGCAATGGTGATTTGCATTGGGAAGGAAGGTTCTAAATTGTAAAAAGTTAGGAGGGGAAAGCGAGTTTTGCAATCCTCGTTAGCGAAGCGTATCTTCCCCTCGCTGAAAGACAATTACATTACTTTCTTCAACGCTTCCTCGCCGCACCAGTTCCTGATTTTTTCTTCAAGTTCTTTTACGCGGCGATCGCCGTCTTCTTTTGTGTAAAGCTTCATATTCAAGATGCCCTTTTCATCATATGCATTCAGAAGGTCTTTACGCTCAAGCTCGGCTGCGCAGAAATCAACATAATCATAAATCAGTTTTTTGAGTGCGGCAAAATCTTCGCGGGCGGTTTTTACATCTTCCACACGACCAGATTTCAATTCACCGCAAATCTTAAAGGCATACAAATCCTTCACAAAGCCCTGACAGAATGGCTTCATAGTCGGGTCCTTACAGATTGCAAAAATTATGTTCAAAGCCCATTCGCAATATCCGGCCTCCAGTTCAGGCTTGTTCCAGAAATAAGTTTCTGCGGAATATACAAACTCCTTGTTGAAGCTCAAGCACATGAGCTGAGAATTATTGTGCTGAGCTTTAAGCTGTGCTTCAACGCCATTTTCAAAGCCCTCCAGTTTGGCAAGAATACTTTCTTTGAGCATGTTAGATTTTATACTAGGAAGCTTGGCAATATGCTCGCGGGCCTTTTCGTATTCTTTACAGTGAATGTAAATCCAGGAAAGAGCAAAGTGAGTTTTTTCAACAAAATCTTCTTCCTTGCAGTAGCGGATTATCTGTACAGATTTTTTCAAAGCTTCGTCAAAATATTTGTCGTAAGTTTCATTCATGCCTTTTTTGTAGTCGCCGAAGGGCTCGATATTGCGGCTTAAGTTTGCAACGCTCTGAACAAAGTACATGTAGATTTCAAAGTTCAGCGGATTGGCCTCGCATTCAGAAAGAAGATATTCGCAGGCCTCAAGTGCGCCCTTTTTCTTATCAATCTGACTGCGCAGTTCGCGGAATTTTACATGAATCTTTGCGGCCGTCACTGCATCATAATTTCCCTGCTCAAGGCCAAAAAGCGCGTCAGTAGAAATATTGAGCACCTTTGCAAGCGGAACAATCTGCGCAGTATCCGGCAGACCCGCGTCGCTTTCCCATTTGCTCACCGCCTGAGAAGTTACAAAGAGCTGGCCCGCAAGTTCTTCCTGTGTGA
>CAMNGG010000139.1 GCA_946537975.1 uncultured Treponema sp.
AAAAAGGAGACTAGCAAAATGTTTGGAGCAATTTTAGGTGATATAATTGGTCAGCCATACGAGTTTGACCGTGGACATAAGACAAAGGAATTTCCGCTCTTCTGCAAGAACCCGCGTTTTACAGATGATTCAGTAATGACTATTGCAATCTGTGACGGAATCTTAAAGGCAGGGCTTGAAGCTGATGAAAACACTATGAAGACAGCGATGATAACCAGCATGCAGCTTTGGGGGCACAAGTATCCTCATGCAGGATATGGCGGAAGATTTTACCGCTGGCTTGCGATGGAAGAGACAAAGCCTTATAACAGCTGGGGTAATGGTTCTGCAATGAGAGTGAGCTCTGTGGGATGGCTATTTGAAAGTTTGGAGCGTACCCGTGAGGTTGCCCGCTGGTCGGCCGAGGTTACTCATAATCATCCGGAAGGAGTGAAGGGGGCTGAGGCAACAGCAAGCGTTATCTGGATGGCTCGTAATGGTTACTTCAAAACTCAGATAAAGGATTACGTAATCAAAGAGTTTGGTTATGACTTAAGCCGCACCTGCGATCAGATTCGCCCGAATTATTATCACGTGGAAAGCTGTCAGAAAACTGTGCCAGAAGCAATTACTGCATTTTTTGAAGGAAATGATTTTGAAGATGTTATCCGTACTGCGGTAAGTCTTGGTGGCGACTGCGATACACTCACAGATATTGCGACTGGAATGGCCGAGGGATTTTATGGATTGCCTGATCAATTCAAAAAATGGGCTTACGAGTTTACAACGGAAGACATGCATCAGGTAATGAAGGCCTTTGAAGAAAAAGCAATTGAAAGAAAAGTAAGAGAGGCGTAAGATATTCAGGGGAGCACAATAAGGAGATTTAAAAATGAAAGAGTATAAGTTCTACGGCTGGCAGACAGCTGATTGCAAACCTGCAGATTCTACTTTTGAGAAGATTGAAAATCCGCGACACCTCTATGACATCCTCAGCGAAATCTGGTGTGTCGAAACTTGTGCTCCACGCCTCAGAGAAAAATGGAGCCGCGAAAATCAAACTGTGGGTCAGTGTTCAATTACAGCATTCCTGGTGCAGGATATTTTCGGCGGCAAAGTTTACGGCATCCTCCGCGAAGGCGGAAACTATCATTGCTACAATGTAGTTCCTCTGCTTGATGGAGGTGAGTGTTTATTTGACCTAACAAGTGAACAGTTCGGCAACGAAAAACTCAACTACGAAGATAACCCGGAACAATTCCGCGAAGTCCACTTCGCCAAAGAAGAAAAACATCTGCGCTACAATTATTTGAAAGCCGAGCTTTTGAAGAAAGTGGAAGAGATGTAAGAATATAAGAAATTTGACTTTTTGGATTTCTTTTATTATTTTAATAAGTGGGTTGACTTTTGGCAGTTCTGGCCGTTGTAATACCATTTTTGGGTAATACAACTTTTCTAAATCATTTACATTTTAATCATTTTTATTTTCAGTTGGTTTGCAGGGGTATTATTCTTTGCATAGGGTTATTGCTATAAAGGAATTTGTTAATGAGTAAGAAAAATGACAATAGTTTTACCTGGATCTGGGGTAATACGTTTCAGGAAAATTTGGATAAAATAATAATTTTATTTTTTTATATGATTAGTTCTGTAAAAAAGGATTTTTCAAAATTTGATAAGGCAGGGGATCTAGAAAAATACAAGGCAAAAATACGTAACTTGAAGGAAAAAGGATACTTGAATCAGTGTTCCTTTGGCAGTGAAGATTTTTATCGCGATTTACTTCCTCAGGTTTTGGATAATCAACAAAAAGAATTCACATTAGCAGAGAAATATAAAATTTTTGCAGATTTCGAAAAGATCGCAAAAATACATGTGGAAGATCAAAAAAGGGGAGTTTTAAAATATGTATTGATAGGTCTTATTTCTTTAATTTCGGTAATACTTTTTTATTTGGTATCAAAATCAACTGACTTATTATATGTTGCTATTGTAACTGCGGTAGCTGTAAGCATAGTTTCTTATTTCGCAATAAGTTCCTTTTTTGTTTATGATAGGAAAATTAGGAATCCTAAAATTAGATATAGACGTAGGGATCTTGATGTAAATTATTGTTTTGGAGAATTAAACAGATTGCTTGATAATATGGATTTATATTTCGAGCAAAAAAACAACAATTTAATTGTGACTGACCAAAAATTACAAACGGTTTTAATAAATGTACAAAATATTATTAATTATACAAAGACTATAAAAGGTGTTAACGAAAAGGAATTAAATGAAGGCGTAAATAATATTCAAACTTCTATAAATGAATTAAAAGAAACTATAAAGCAGTTAGCAACAAGTGAGCCAACTAACGAAAAACCAGAAATCTTGAGAGAAATGTTTGATGATGGATTAATCAAATTTGAAAATGATAAATATTGTCTATTTGGTAGCTTACCGGAATTTTTTGAAAAAATAAAATATCATGAAAAAGAAAAATATGAAAACCTACCTAGAAATTTCTTTTTGGAGAATATATGCACTCAAGAAGGAACTGAATTTGATGATGAATATTACTCGAAACAGTATGGAGAAATATTTCCAAAGAAGAAAAAAAAAAGACTAAAAAAGGATTAAAAATAGACTAAAAGCGGATTTTGCAATACACATTAACCGCATATCATAAGGGCAACATTAACGTTACATAGGGCAGTTCGTTAATGTTGCCCTTAATTTTTTAACTTTGGGAGATGAAAAGATGTGTAACAAAAATGTGTACGGCCCTCCTTTAAGGAGGGCTCATGGCTATTGCATTTATTCGCGGAAACGCAATTAGTCGTCTGAAAGGACAGTCAGTTGTTGCGAACGCTGCGTATCGTGCTTGTGAGAAGCTTCATGATGAGAGGCACTGTCATGACCCGGATCACAAGGATCCGGATTATCGATCTAAGTCTGGCCATCTTGCGGGTGGGTTGGTTTTGCCGGGAGGCAAAGAATGGACTCGTGAGGAACTTTGGAATGCGGTTGAGGCGTATGAAAAGCGAATAGACGCAAGACTTGCCAAGGAACTTATCATCGCGATGCCAAAGGAATTAAGCGTTGATGAGAATATTTCATTAACAAAAGAGATTGCTATTCTCGTCAGTACAGAGTTGCATCCCGATGGTACAGAGGATGAGTATTGCGTGGATTGGAATCTTCACGCGCCACATTCTGAGGCATTGTGTGACGAAGATGGAAATTTTATCCTTGATGGGAATGGGAAAAAAATAATCGAGGATAATGACAATTACCATTCTCACATACTGATGTCGGAAAGGGCATGGGATTCTGAGTTGGGAACATTCAAGAGGCTTAAGGATCGTAAGCGCAATTCGAAAGAATGGATGAGTGAACTTAAGCTTAGGATTGGCGAATTGATGAATAAGCGCCTGCGCGAAAAGGGAATACCTGAAGTTGATTTTCGCAGTTTCGAAGAGCGAAATGCGGAGGCAATTGAAAAAACAGGTAAGGAACTTGAGGCACCGCAGAAGCACCGAGGTCCAATCGGAACGAACATGGATCGCAAGAGGAGGCGACGTATTAATAAAATTAAGCGAGAACTGAAAATGGTGCAAGATGAATTGAATAGAATTGAGGCTAAAGAAAAATTTGAAAAGGCCTCGAAGAAGAAAAATCAGCATAGTCCTAGAAGCAAGGTTGATTTGTCAGCCTGGCAGACAAGTGACGAGACTGTAGTTGCTCCAAAGAATATCAAAGCTAAGAAAGTTGAAAAAAATACTTTTATTCCAACTTCGGCTAAAATGCAACCAATTCAGAAATCTAAGCCAAAGCCTGCGTTACCTGTAGCAAAACTTCCAATCGCGGCATCAATAAAAGGTAATAATCAGAATGTTTCAACGAGAAAGAATGGAGGACCACAATCCCGTTGTTTTCTCTGCGGTGTTATTGAATATCCCGATTGCAAAAAATGCAGATTCTGGGATGAAGTTAAAGATGTATTCCGGGATTCCGGATATGAATTTTAAGGGAGTATTAATATGTCAAAAGATACTGAAGATTTAATCATAAATATCAATACCAAGGTCAATAGACTTGTTGACATCGAAAATTTATTAGAAAAAATTGCAAATGAAAAACCTGAAGTCTATGAGATGAATCCTCGGGATCGTGAGGTTCTGCAGACTGGAATAAGGGATTTCGAGTGTGACCTCTCTGAAACGTTAAGGAGAGTCTTTAAGGCTAATCTTGAAGAATCTAGAAGAGAACGTCTTCTCATAATAGAGAACAATCAGAAAATCTATGACGACAATCTTGAAGCATTGCAGAACAAACTTAAAGACTTCCAGAAGGTCGCTGATTCCTGTAAGGATCTTGATGTGTTGTGTTTTAATGCTATCAATCAGGCGGTTGATTTGAATTCTATTCAGCAGAAACTCAATCATACAATGGTGACGACGGTGAAGGAGACCCTGTCTAAGTTGACTATTGCGAATGAGAAGACTACTAAGAATTTTAATGGTGTTACCGAAGAAATGCAGAAATTATTGAAGAAGAGCCTGCATATTGCTTTCGTCATTCCTGTAATTGTTTTAGTCTTTCTTGCTTACATCGGAGGTATAGGGACTCTTGCCATATTGAACAAAAAAACTTGTGAAAATGTGTTTGAAAAGTTCTATGACGATAAATATGCGAAAGAGATTGCTCAGCCTATGATTGACGCTAAAAAAGAAGCGGAAATCTATCTTCGTGAGAAAAAGGCAGAGGCAGAAAAATATCGTAAGGAGCAGTTGGAAGATGCTCGGACGAGAGCTCAGGAAGAGTATGAAAAAAGAATGAAGTTGTACGATCAGCGTGTGCACTCGGCTGTTGAATCGCAGATGAAAAAATCGAATTCGAAGGAGGTCAAATAATTATGGATGAATTAAAAATCTTATCACGGAAAGATCTCAAAAATCTTTCATCGGAAGAAATCAAAAAACATTATAAAGAGTATCAGGACTATTTGAAGACACAGCTTACAATTAATTTACGTGATAAGGCGGAATTTGAAGTTATTGATAAAAATAACAAAAGAAAAAAAATAAATCATGCCTTATATATTGTAGCTGCCGAGTTATTATCCAATCCTGAATTTGCGATACCGTTCCTCAAGGATCTTTCATCAAAAACTAGATTTACAGAACGTCATACCAATGATTTGAACCTTCTTATGGAATCTAAGGGATTGGACAAGGTTATAAAATTTACTCCTTGTCAGATACCTGAAAAGAAAAAGACAAAAGATAACTCAAAGTCTAAAGATGATGCGACTTCTGCTGAGCAGAAAGATGAAAAGGCTCCGGAGGAGCCTAAATCAGTAGAGACTCCTACCGAGTCTAAGGCTTAACTAGCGATCCCAGGCGAGCCAAACTCGCTTGGGATTTTTTCGCAGAAAAAAGAACAAGGGCGCAATACACATTCTGACGAATGTATGCGCTAGGGGATACCCCTAGAACCCAAGCTGTCGCAAAAGTCCTCCCGGAGGGAATTTCAGAGATAATTCTTGGTGGATTAAATCTGGCAGTTTTCAGAGGTGATGAGTCTGTAATAATTTTCAGGAATGTTTTCTTCGAAAATAATTTTCAGAGAGAAAGCCTGAGTCTTTACAGACTCATTATTTTTTTCAAGACAGAGTTCTCCAGAAATTGAGACTGGAACTGTTTCAAAATCCGGAACAATTTCCGCGGATTCTTCGTGCTCTCGAGACTTCCAGTTCTCGAGAGTCTGTGAGTTCAAAATAATCTGGTCCGGGTAAACGCCGAACTTCTTTTTGAAAGTAAGGCAATCGCGTACAACACATTCTGTTGCACGATTGTAAGTGAAGAAAACATTGTTTCGGACAAAACCTGAATTTGTATCTTTAAGCGGAAGATCTTCTTCCGTAAACTTTTTGAAAACAACAATCTTTTCCATTGGTGTTTTTAGGATTCCAGCCAGGCGCAAAAGGTTATCAAAGCTTGGAAGATTCTTTCCTTCCTGCCAGTTGAAAAAAGTCATCTGAGTACAGCCCAGAATTTTTTCAAGCTCGCGAGCTGAGTAGCCTGTAATGCGCATCAGATTTCTGATGTTTTTTCCGGTCGCCTCAAGATCAATCATGTAGTTAATAAAGGTATCAGGTTTGTTCATATTTCAATTATACCATGTCTGAATCATATAGGCACTAAAGTTTAACTTTGGTGCGCTGTTAGCTGGAATGAAGTACCATTGAAAACTGGAGGTACTGATATGGCAGAAACAAAAAGCAGATTTGCAACTGATGATGATTATTTCTTTTTTAACAATGGAACTTTTTGCAAAATACTAATTTACTTTGACTGTCTGTTTGAAGGTGAATGGAATCTGAAAAATCCGGTACTGGCAGATGATATACAGGAAGCTTTCAAAGAACTAGATGAGATGGGATATGGACTATATCTGATTGAAGTTCCTGAGAAAAAATCAATCCTAAAATGGCTGGATAAAACTTTTGATTATTCATTTCTCTGTAATGATTATCCAACAAGATATGCAGACTTAAGTGATACCTGGAATACAGTGTCACGAAATGTAGAGACAAGATTGTGCGGTGAAGGAAGCGTTTCATGCAACAGATGTTTTAAGTTTGAGAATAACTGGAAGGAGATTGTTCAGATAATCCGGGAAAATGATAAACTTGCAAAGACAGATGTCTGGAAAAGAAATTATGAAGATATTGATTGGGAGCAAGCAAAAGAATCGAACGGGGTAGTAGATGGCAGTGGAAAACAGGTATTGGGTAGCTCGTATATTCCGGTTGAAAAAATGAACGAGAAAACAACTGCCTTGTTAAAGACAATAGCAGTTCCAAGATCAGATGAGCCGAAAAACTGGACTTATAAGCCGCAAGGAGAACGCTGGTATGTAGTGTCGATAGTCTGGGATGTCAAAGAAAAAATTGCTTCTCGATATGGAGTAATCATTGAGATTGAACAGTGCAGTCTTTATTATCGTGGAACCTGGCTTATTATAAAAACTAAATCAGAACGTGGAAAATACGAATGGACAGAGAGTTTGAAAATAATTGAAAGATTTTGTAAGGATTTTGGTTTTGATACCAGAAAGGAATTGGGGCTAACCTTTTACTATGATCTGCCTTGGCCGGAAGGGCAGAAGCAGCGGGAAGAAGAGGATGATCAAACAGATTTCTTTTTTGACTCTATGGATTAAAAGGTTATTGGTCAAACAGATCTTTAATCTCACACTTCAACGGTACCTTTGCATACTTTTCCAGTTTTGCGAGGTACTGTTTTCTTGTGATTTCGCGGGCGCCGTAGCGGGCCATGTTTTCGGTGTAGGTCTGGCAGTCGATGAGTTTGCCGCCGGCTTTCTGGAAGGCTCGGGCGAAGAGGACGAAGGCGCTCTTAGAGCTGTTGGGTTCGATTGTGAACATGGACTCGCCGCAGAAGACGCTGCCCAGTAAGATGCCGTAAAAGCCGCCTACCAGCTTTCCGTCTTTCCAGACTTCGATGCTGTGGGCGTAGCCTGCCTTGTGAAATTTCTTGTAGGCCTTAATCATCTTGGGGCCAATCCAGGTGCCAATCTGGTCGGGTCGTTTCTGCTTAGCGCAGTTCTTGATTACATCAGCAAACGCTTTATCAATCGTGTAAGTATATGGATTATGCTTGAGAAATTTTTCAATTGATTTTGAAACATGCAGCTGGCGGATCGGAATCACAAAGCGCTTCTTTGGAGACTGCCACAAAACCGGCTCACCCTGATCTTCATTAAACCAGGGAAAGACTCCCTGATTATAAGCCGAATAAAGAAGACGCAGAGGAATGTCATCCGTCACGAGGGAAATCTCATCATAACCATAAATCAGGCCGGGGGCAGGAAACTCGAAGATGTCGCCGGTGTCAATTTTGCAAGAGCGGGCCCCCCGCGATTTTTCATCTTCAACTCTCAGATAATTTTCCAGAACCTGCGGGCACTGCTCCAGGCCCGGGCTGTTAGTCCAGATTCCGTTTAGCAGAAGCTGATAAGGCTTATAGTTTGCCTTGTAATTCATCTTGCGGCAGTGGGGTAAGTAAAGGCCCAGATAGTAATAGGGAAAATGATTCTGCAGACAGAAGTTGATTTCTACAAGAACGCTGTAAACGCCAATGCTGCGCTTAAGCACTTCCTCGCTGATATCATAATAAAAATAGTTGGAAGAAAGGCCGGTGATAAATCCCTGCGCATCAAAAACATAGTCGAGGATACTCACACCAATCAGCTGGCCCTTAAGCTTATAATCAAGATTGATAACCCCGCTGTAGCCGCCGTTCATATTTTTAAGATCTTGGGCAGCTTCCTGCAAATTGAGCCGGGTGAAGCCGGGCGTGCCTTCATTATGATGATTGTAATAATTGCGGTACATGAGGGCTTTTTTATCCGTGCAAAAATCAGCCGGGTTAGCAGTAATTATAACTTCCACATCTTCATTTTTATGAAGGATACGTCGCTGACTTTTTGAAGGTGCAAAAGTCTTTACAGGGATTCGGATAGGAATACACTCACGGCAATTCTGGCAGCGAGTGTTATAGGCCATGGAAGAGTAGCGGCGAAAGCCCTGACGAAGCAGCCTTTCATAAACAATGCAGTCCAGCTTTTCAACAGGAAGACTTTTATCCAGCCAGTCAAAATAAGTCAGAATATTTTCAGCCTGCCGCTCGGGAAAGTAGCCACACTCGGTCACATTCTTCCCGAACATCATATTCTTGAAAACTTTCTCAATGTCGATTTCTGCTTCAGCCATAGTGATAAATATACCCAAAGATTATATCACGTAAAGATAGTTAGAGGGTAGGGCGTTCCATAATTACAAAAATGTGAAGAAACTGCACTTTTTTCATTCTTGAATTTTGATTTTTATGATTCTATAATGTTTAGGTTAGTGCTAACTAACGGTAAAACTAAAAAGAATCCGAGGGAAAAATATGTTGAAGAATTATATGAAAGAAGGACAGAAGCTTCCGCTGTTTGGAGTAGGGCCTTACATTATTTACGGCATTGCAATGGTCAATCTCATAGGAATCATATTGTTTGGATACGTTTTTAAGATTGGGATTCTGCAAAGCCCGTGGACACTTATCTTCCGTATTGCCGGAGCTCTGCTGATAATTCTTGGCCTTGTTATCTGGTATATCGGAGCACTCCGCTCGGATATGGATGCATCAATCACAGAAAACAAACTTCAGACAAAAGGAATATATGCCTGGGTAAGAAACCCAATGTACAGCGGCTGGTGGATCGCTCTGACAGGAATTACCTTCATGTGGCACAACGTATGCATGTTGAGTCTTCCCCTCATCGACTGGACCATCATGACCATAGCTATCATCAACACCGAAGAAAAATGGCTGCTCAAACTTTACGGCGACGAATACGCCGAGTATAAAAAACACGTGAACCGTTGCATACCGTGGAAGAGAAAATAAGGCTTGATATAGAGTAGGGAGTTCCTGGAGCTGGCTTCGCCATCTCCGGACGGCTGCACGCTAGAACGTATAAGTGCCAAACGGCATAAGAGCAACTTGTGCTAATTTAAAATGCTGCTTACCAAAAGGAATGCCAACAATTGTGATGCAGAAGAGAAGTCCAATAATCAGATGAGCAACCGCAAGCTCAACTCCGGAAATACAAATCCAGAGAATGTTTAGGAGAAGAGACATGGCGCTACCGTTGTTCACAACTTTTCTTCCAAATGGAAACATTGCTACACCGGCAATCTTAAAACACTGGATTCCAAGCGGAATGCCAATGATTGTGATGCACCAGAGAATTCCGGCAATAATCCAGCCGAGTCCTAGAAGAAAACCGCCTAACAAAAACCAGATAAGATTTCCAATAAAACTCATTTTGTAAACTCCTGATTATAGTTTAACTAGTTTTGGGGTAGAGGGGCAATAATTTTTTTTCTATAATTATTGAGTATTGGGTTAGGGCATGGAGCAGCCGCGATAGCGGGCCACTGGAGCGAACGAGGGTTACCGAGTGAGTGAAGCGGCTGACCGTTAGGGAACTGCGGAACGCCCGACCGGCTGCGAAGCAGACGGGAACCTCTAGAAAAAACTATTTTATGACTGACTTTTTGATTGGTACCAGCGGATATGATTACCCGGAATGGAAGGGTGTTTTTTATCCGGAGGATTTGAAGCGAAAAGATTTTCTCTCTTATTATGCGACTCAGTTCAATGCGTTGGAGTTGAATAATACATTTTACAATATGCCGACGGCAGAAAGACTTTTGAGTTTTTATGACAGGTCTGAAGGAAAACTGAATTTCAGCGTGAAGGCGAACAGGCTGCTGACTCATGAAATAAGTGTAGGCTGGCAGACTGCGGCGGAGGATTTCAGGACGGCGGTTGTGCCTCTGCAGGAAAAGGACTGTCTTTCTGCGCTTCTTTTCCAGTTGCCGGAAAGCTTTCATTACACGCCTGATAACCGCATTTACCTTGCAAAACTGATACAGGAGTTTGAAGGATTTCCTGTAGTGATAGAGTTTCGGCATAAGGAATGGATTCGCCCGTCTGTTTTTGAAGGCCTTGAAAAACGTGATGCTGGAATTGTATTTTGTGATATGCCTCAGTTAAAAAATCTTCCGGATGGTAGTGCGGTAAATACGCCTTTTATT
>CAMNGG010000140.1 GCA_946537975.1 uncultured Treponema sp.
TTTCTAATGATGCTTGTGCAAGCTTTACAGAATCAAAGCTGCCTGCTTCTTCCTCGATAACAGTTGCCCCTCGAATTTATTCAACACGGACAGACGGCTTCAGAGTCTTTACTTCAGTCGGAGAAGAAAACTCCTTTTCTATTTTTACTTCAGAATCTTCAGATGGAATTAAATGGCAGCGCTTCAGCCAGTTTCAGCCGGCTGCAAATTACAGAAACCCTTTTATTCCGGTTCTTTATTCTTCTTCAATAGGTGATATAGTTGTTTTTCAGGCTCAGTATACTTCAGCTGAAACAAACCGTCTTTCCTATCAGCTTTATATGACGATTGATTCGGGTAAGGGCTGGTCTGGTCCTGTCCTGGTAACGGACCGAAATTCTCTTGCCGCACGTGGCAGCAAGCAGTTTCACGAATATCAGAACCAGCGGCCGAGTCTTTATGAGTTTGACGGGAAACTTTATTTAGCCTGGGAACGTACAGATTCAGTTAATTCATCCATCTGGATTGAAAACCTGACTGCCTCTGGTGTCCTTGCCGGAAGCGCAGAGGCCCTGACAAGTGCGGGTAGTGCAAGCAGACCGGTTATGTTCAGTTATAACGGCAGTCTTTACCTGACCTGGTTTGATACAAGACGTGGCCGTGAATCTGTTTATATGGTAAAAAAGGATGGAAGCTACTGGAATGAAAGCAGTCTTGTAGAAGACCGTAATTCGAATCTCTTTGTATATCCTCTTGTAACCAGCGAAAACAGTGGAGAAGCAGGAGCTGAAAATTTAGTACTGTCTTTTATCTGGCAGCAGATTAATACTGCGTCAAAAAATTCTATCGCAATCCTTTCTCCTGATAAATCTGTTTTACCACCGGATCTTACTCCTTTATCTTATAAAAAAGGAAAAGCCTCTCGGGCAGAAGAGGTTCGTATTCAAATAAACTTCCCGGAAGATTCTTCAAATATTTCCGGCTATTCCTATACCTGGGGAAAAGATAATAAGCTGCTTCCTCCAAAACAGGTAGAACATTTTACAAAAGAAAATGTCCTGAAGTTAAAAGCTTCTGAGGATGGAAATTATATCCTTTCGGTAAGGGTAGCTGATTATGCGGGAAACTGGTCTGAAGCGGCTTCTATAACTTATCAGCTGGATTTAACCCCTCCATTACCACCTCAAATCGCAATTGAAAATCTTGATTCCTATGGATTCCTGGATTCAAATAATTACAGTCTGGCCTGGAAGGCTTCTGCTTCCCCGGATGCTTACAGTTACCTTTATAAAATTGATTATCTTGGAGCAATTCCTAAGTCCATTGCTGTTTCAAGAAAACATCCTATGCAGCTTTCGGCTTCCAGAGTTGAGGAAATAAGAGAAAGCCTCTTAAGCAGGTATGAAGAATATCTTACAAAAAATAACAGACTTACTTCTTCAAATGCAAATTCCACCCGGAACCTAACTACCGTTCGTTATTATAACAGATCGAATGGAGTTTACAGACTTTTAGTTTCTACTGTCGATGAGGTAGGAAATATCAGTGAGCCTTCTTCTGAACTTTTTATTTTGAATAAATATCAGCCGTCAACCTATATAACCGCTGTTCAGCAGACTAAAGGTGAGGCAGGTGAAAGCGTCCTTTCTATAAGTGGTGGCGGCTTTACTTATGATGGAACAATCAGAGAAATCTATATAGATGCAGATGGAAAAGCCCCTTATGATCTTACCCTTAGTGCATCGGAAGGAAAATTTAAGGTTCAGTCAGACAGCCGCATTTCTTCTGTACAGCTTGGAACAGAGCTCGATGAAGGAAATTATAAAATAGGACTTTTGCATAGCGACAGAGGTTTGTATTTTACCGGTAATGTACTGCAAATATCTCAAACCGGTACTGTAAAAATTGAAGCGGAATACAAGCCGCAAAGCAGGCTTTCTGCAAAATTCAAGCAGTATAAATATAAGGTTGCCGTAAGCCTGATTATTATCTTTATGCTTTTAATGATTGCGGCTGTAACAATCCTTTTCCTTGTAATTAATTTATATCAGAATATACACGAAGAAAAATTAACTCAGAACGAAGTAAATTCTCTGTTCACAGGAGCTGCCATGCCTTTGAAAAAATCAGAAAAAAAATTACGAAGATTACCAAGCTTAAAAAAGAAGCTTATTACCTTTGCTTTCTCACTCGTTATTGCGGTGGTTATAGCCGTTACTCTGGAAAACGGATATAAGGTCATCAGACTTCAGGAGCAGACTATGGCAGCGGGTCTGCAGAACAGAACAGAGGTTCTTCTGGAAAGCCTTCATTCAGGTGTTAAGAATTTCTTCCCTGCAAATAACCTTCTGGAGCTTACAGCTCTTCCTGCTCAAAAGGATGCTATGAGCGAGGTTAAGTATGTTACCATTATTGGTCAGCAGCTGGAGGCTAATTCCGCAGACAATCTGAATTATATCTGGGCAACAAATGATCCTGATATAAATGAAAAGACTGGCAGCTATACTTTAATTTATGGTGAGTCAGAAATTCAGGAAAAGATGATTCTTGATGTAACTTCAAAACTGAAGGCTCTGGATTCGGAAATTGCCGGAGAGGTAAAAGAGCTTTCAGATAAAATTGACAGTCTTTCTCAGGAGGCTGAGCGTCTTTATGCTTCTCCTGTAGAAGAGGATATGACAGAGGCAGACCGTCTTTCTGATGTAATTGCTGAACTGCGAAATCAGCTGGATGCCCGTCTTGCAGAATATTCAAAGGCAACTGCCGGTTCCTTCCCTCAGTTTGATACAGAAAACCTTGACCGTACAAATACAGATTATATTTTCTATAGACCGGTAATGTACCGTAAGGGTACAAGCGGTAATTATATTCACAGTGTAATTTATCTTGAGCTTTCTACTCAAAGTCTTATAGACAGCCTTAATGCGGAAATTAAAAAAATCATTTTCTTCTCTCTGATTGTAGCGGCCGCAGCTGTTGCCTTTGGAATTGCGGGAGCTTATCTTTTCGCATCACTGATTGTTCGTCCTGTGAAGAAGCTTGAAAAGCACGTAATTATGATTGGACAGACAAAAAATAAAATCAATCTTAAAGGAAAGGATGTAGAAATAAAATCCCGCGACGAAGTAGGGCGACTTGGTGATGCAATAAATAACATGACTCACGAGCTTGTTGCCAATGCGGAAGAAGAAGCCCTGGCAATGGACGGTAAAGCAGTTCAGAAAGCCTTCCTGCCGCTAGAGGCCCTGGGAGCAAATAACAAAAATACCTTTGCCCAGTATTCAGATAATGATCTGGAATGCTTTGGTTACTATGAAGGTGAATCTGGCGTTTCGGGTGACTATTTTGATTATAAAAAACTTGATGATACCTGGTTTGGAATAATCAAGTGTGACGTTTCGGGTCACGGAATTCCTGCCGCAATCATCATGACAGTAGTTGCAACAATTTTCCGCCGTTATTTTGAAAAATGGTCTTATGCTAAAAACGGCACACAGCTTAATAAGCTTGTAGAACAAATCAATGACTTTATTGAAGGACTTGGCCTCCGGGGAAAATTTGCTACCCTTATAATTTGTCTTTTGAATGTAAAGACCGGCGAGCTTTACATGTGTAATGCGGGAGATAATCTTGTTCATATTTATGATGCGGCAAGCCACAGCCTTAAGCTTTTGACTCTGGCTTCTGCACCTACCGCCGGAGTATTTACTTCCGACCTTGTTGCGATGCGCGGCGGCTTTAAGGTTGAAAAAACAATTTTGAATCATGGCGATATTCTCTATCTTTATACTGACGGTATAGAAGAGTCTACCAGAAGAATCCGCGAGCTTGACTATAGCGTTCGCCAGAATGAAGTCGAGGTTAAAAAGATGAATCCGAAAACTCACGAGGAAGAATCTGAATTCAAGATGGAGGATGCTAAAGAAGAGTTTGGGCCTGAAAGAATAAAAATGGCAATTGAAGCGGTTTACAACAAAAAGAAATTTATTCTTACAAAGCAGGATAACCCTGCAACCGGTGAAAGCCTTGAATTTGATTTTACCAAATGTGAAGGAACAGTATCAGAGTCAATTCTTGCGCTTGCATCTCTTGAAAAGGTTTTCCGACTCTATAAATCTCCTTCTGTTCAGCAGACAGATTATATAAAAATTGATAAAAAGATTGACGAATTCTTATTAAAATACTTTAATATGTATGACTATTATGCGGCAAACAAGGCTGAAGATTCTACAGGTGTAAACTATGTAGATTATGATCAGATGCTGGAAGATGAACAGTCAGATGACCTAACCTTGCTCGCAATTAAGAGAAAATAAAACAAAGAGGGTATATATATGAATATGGATGAAATAGGAAACAAGGTAAAGGATTTATTTTCACGAGGTACGAAAGCTTCTAAAGCCGCTCTGGAAAAAGCAGGTGATAAGGTTCAGGACTTTACCGATAAAAGTGTTACTAAAATTGAAATTCACAGACTCGAAACAAAGCGTAATTCTAAGTATGAAGAGATGGGGCTTAAGCTTTCTCAGATGCTTTTAGAAGGCGCCTCTATTACAAGTTCTAATCCGGATGATATTAAGATTTTAAATGATATACAGGAAGAGATTAAGAATCTCGGTGAACAGATAAAAATTAAAGAAAACGAACTGTAATATATACCACACGGATTGGATTTTGCTAACGCAAAATCTATCTTTTATATTAATTTATGAAATGCCGTTAGGCATTTCGAATACAAGTGTGTAAAGGCACGCTTCGCTTAAAGCCTTGACACACTTGTTTTGAGACTTGATATTTCATTATCAAGTCTCAATCCGTGTGGCAAAAAAAAATACCTTAACGCATCTGTGCGCTGTCATGTACCTTTCTGTAAACTTCTTCACCGGCAAGCAGTCTTACCAGTTCCATTGAGAACTCTTCGGCAGCTCCAGGTCCTCTTGAAGTAACAAGATTACCATCTGTAACAAAAACTTTATTACTGTAACCACTTAAGTATTCAGGCTTAGATTCACCTTCCATATCTGGATAACAGGTCCATTTTTTGCCTGCGGGAATTTTTGTCTTTCCCAGAACAACAGCCGGTGCCGCACAGATAGCCGCAACAAGTCTTCCCTTATCCCAGGCTTTTTCAAGATGGTCAAGCAGGGCCTGACATTCAGACAGATTAATTGCACCTTTTCCACCGCCAGGGCACACCACGCAGTCTGGAATAGAATCGGCATATTTTTTCATATAAGTATCCAGACTCATATCCATTATTATAGGAACATTATGAGAGCTTGTAACAATCATAGTGTCATTAAAAGGCTTTCCCTTTACGCCAACCGTAATTACTTCAACTCCCGCACGGCGAAGATAATCTACAGGTGAGAGGGCTTCTATATCTTCAAAGCCATCAGCAAAAAAAACAGCAGCTGTTTTCATAAAATCCTCCATTTATTTATAAGCATATTATAAATTATATTTTACAAAAATTTAAAGAAAAAATTCGCCTTTTTGTGGATATCGGTTTATAATTAATCTTATGTCAGAAGAGATTTTATCATTAATAAAAAGTGGAAAACATGAAAAAACTATAAGCCAGAAAACAGAAAAAAAATCAACCTGGCTCATTTTTACCATAGGCAATTCTGCAGATGGAAAAAATCAATTTGCAATTCCTGCTGAAAGTGTAAAAGAAATCCTGCGTGATGCTACAGTTTTTCCTCTTCCTTTTGTTCCATCTTACGTTAATGGTGTACTAAATCGTTACGGCGATCCCTATCTTGTAGTTGATTCAGCCGTACTGGAGGGAAAAGAAGCTCAAAAGTCTTTTCTTTTTATTGTCCTGAATGATGAAAGTCATACCTGTCTTCGAATTACCGATGTAAAGGATTTTTACACGGCACGAGATGAAGATGTTGTTCAGTTTTCAGAAGCAGAGCTTTCTGAGTTTTACAGCGGTTCTCTTAAAATAAACGGACAGGATGTCTTTGTCATGAACATTCAGGCAATACTCGAAAAAGTAGGAAAAGAAATTGCAGCAGCCTGAACAATTTATCTGTATTTCATATTCTCAAATCGATTTTCTCATCCCCAATGAATACGTAGTTTCTGCGGTTGGAATTAAAGATGTTCAGTTGAGTTTAATGAGTAATCAAAATTCTTCCTTTTTTGATTTTGATGATTTAGCCATAGGTTTTCATCAATATGCAAGACCTTCTCATGTAAAAACGCTGATAGTTTTAAAGTATGAAGAAAATAATATATCTATAGTAACAACTCAGGAATGTAAGGTCTGTACAATTAATTATAATGCTTTTAGTTTGTTTTCAGATTTTTATGCGGATGCCTTAAAGGAGTTTGGTTTTTTAGCCTG
>CAMNGG010000141.1 GCA_946537975.1 uncultured Treponema sp.
TTTACGCGGGAAGGAAGATTTGTTGCTGTAATTTCTGCAACCCAGCGCATTGGGTTTTCCGGCAAAGGCTTTATAAGCTTTGCGGCTCCCTTCTGACTTACCTGGCCACCGGCAATTTCATCACCTGTAATCTCAAAGTTTACAGAGTTTACTGTGGCTCCGGTATCTATATAAAGGCGGATTGTTGCAAGGTCCTTTGAGTTATAGCCCAAAACAACCGGCATTCCGCTGAAATATTCTGAATCATCAATCTGAACTATATGAGCAGAAAGCGAAGGCTTCTTTACTGCTGTATACTTAGCGGCAATAAGCTTATTATCCGCAGTTGAAGTAGCAAAGCCTAAAGCATTATTTCCTTCGGTCATATTTGAACGATAGAAGGCCTGATAGTCGTTTGTCATTTCTCCCTGATAAACTGCAAGGGCATAAACATCGAAGCTGTCTGCCCAGTAAACAACAGGGGCCTTTGGCATAGGCATTTTTCCGCCCTGCTCTTCTACATCAGGAATATTCTTAATTGCTACAGCCATTGCCTTCTGATTTCCACCGGCACTTTCGGCTATAAACTCTACTATATGAACTCCATAGCCATATTCGTCCGGATTAACATCAATCTTGAAGCTGCCGTCTTTTGCAACTTCAACATTTCTGTAATCATTATTAGCGGCAGGAGCAGTTATTGTTCCAATAATTCCTTTGGCAATATCAACCTTAGCAGACATTACAGTGTATTTAAGTCCGCCAACTCCGGTTTCGCAGCTTACCTTTCCACTGATGGTAACTGGTCCGAACATTCCGTTTATTGCCTTTGTATCTGAATATCCGTCTATTGAAATTTCAGGCAAAGCTGTATCTGCACGGAAGCGGATCTGGCGGGATTCTATAGTTTTGCCCTTATCTGTTTTGATTCTTACAACAACCGGTTCAGAACTGCCAACTGCTTCCTGAGGGATAAGCTTTATAAGATTTCCCTCAAGCTCTACCCTTGCAAACTTTGTTGCCGGAACAAGCTCTGCAGAAGCTGCTGTTGCTCCAATTACATAACCTGTAACCGGGAATTCCATATTGCTTATAATAGAACCATCTTCAGCAACTGTACTGTCGTCGAACACAACCATCGGTTCTTCTGATTTTACTGTAGTTGTATTTGTTACATAATAAAGAGCCCTGAAGGTAGTAACACGGCCAATAATATCTTCTGCGGTTACTTTAAGGTTCATTACACCCTTTGCAGAATCCGGAAGAATTGGCAGAGTACAGTTATAAGAGGTTACATTCTTAAGCTCTACCGAAGTTTCCGCTTTTCCGTCGTTACCCCAGGTAAGCTCTGAATCTACCTTAACAATTCCAACTCCAGATGTAATTCCTACAGAGAAGGAAGTTCCGCTTTCCGGATGTATTTCCATGCCGTTTGTAAAATCGGAAGCCTCTTTTCCGCTGGTAAGCTTAGGAGCTTCAAAAACAGGAGCAATTCCGCGGGAAACAATATTTATTACCTGAGGATTTCCTACAACATCATTTACATCAATTGCGGTAACTGTTACTTTATGATTTCCCGCAGAAAGATCTGCCGCATCACAAAGATGATAATAGAAAACGCCCTTTGTTTCCTGAATGAGTGGTTCGTTTCCATCAAGTACAATGCGAACTGCTTTTACTCCATCCGGATCAAATGCAATACCGCGTACAAAAAGCGGATCCTCATCTCCAAAATTCTGACCTTCTACAGGTTCAGAAACTGAAATTAAAGGTTTATCATTTTCCTGATTAAGGAGAATATTCTGAGTTACGTCTACAATGTTACCGGCACGGTCTTTTGCGTGAATTGTGAACTTTGTAGCTTTTTCCTTGCTTCCAAGTGTGTCTACATTTACTGCCCAGTAAGGGTTACCAGGAACCAGATCAAAGGTACCAGACTGATTTCCAAAGGCCCAGGAAAGCTCTGTTACACCAATTGTATCCTTTGCATAACCGGTAACTGTAAATTTACCATCCATTACCTGGTCGACTGCAGGATAAACTATACCTACATCCGGCTTTGTATTATCTATAAAGTAAAGGAAGGAATACATTCCCACAGAGCCGGCTCTATCCACTGCCTTAAACCAGAGTACTGCCGGACCATCCTCGAATTTCTTTGTATCAACAGAAACTGTAAAGTCGCAGAGGTCTTTATTTTTATTTCCTCCGAACTTGAGAGGAATAAAGTTTTCTCCATTATCAGTTGAATAATAAAGCTCTTTAATTCCGTTTCCGTCGGTTACAATTCCGTCGAACTTTACGTTGCCGGAAACCAGAATACCCATTGCTTTATCCTGAACCTCTGTTACCGGCTGTTTACGGTCGAGCTGCCAGGTAAGCTTATAAGGGCTGCTTACTCTCGGTTCGTCATTAATATCATAACCAATTACTTTAATTGTATGGTCGCCTTCTTCAAGATCATTTGTATCGAGATAGTAAGACCAGAATTCTTTTCCTTCTGCCGTTACCTGTTTTTCGTGATCTGTGCCTTCGTCGAGTATGAGGTCAACTCTAGAAACACCATCATCATCTACACAGGTACCTACAATATTAAGGTTACCTACTACGCGCATTCCAGGATACGGGTTTGTAATTCCACAAATAGGGAGATCTGATTTCGGATCAAGCCACAGATTATGAGGACCTTCTATATGTACATTTCCACCAAGGTCGCGGGCAGTAATCATGATATTGTACTTTCCCGGTTTGCGGATATCCAGATCAAACTGTTCCTGCCAGCTGTTCATGTTTTCAACAGCAATATCTTCTATATCTCCTTTGCCATGAGCAAAGAGAGCAGAAGCGGTGAGAAGCGTAAGCAATATAATAAAATAAACTTTTTTCATTTTCCTCATTAAGTACCTCATTATAATTGAAAAAAAGCCTTTTATTTAAAATCTCTCATTTTATTATCGGTAGAATAATACTATTTAATTAGAAAAAGTTACGTTATAATTATTTATATACTTTTTTGAAAGGAGAACAGATATGAGTGCAGATATTTCAATTTTACAGCAAATTATCGATAAAAGCAAAGCAATTGTTTTTTTTGGTGGTGCCGGGGTTTCAACTGAATCGGGTATTCCAGACTTCCGCAGTGTAGACGGCCTTTACAATCAGCAATGGAAATATCCGCCGGAACAGATTATAAGCAGATCCTTTTTTTATGCAAATACTGCGGAGTTTTATCGTTTTTACAGGGCGAAGCTGCTGCCCCAGGGCATAAAGCCTAATGCGGCTCACTATAAGCTTGCCGAACTGGAAGCGGCCGGTAAACTGCTGGCGGTTGTAACCCAGAATATTGACGGTTTGCACCAGCTTGCGGGCAGCAAAACGGTTTGGGAGCTCCATGGCAGTACTTTGCGCAACTATTGTCTGGATTGTCATGAATTTTATGATGAAAAAATCATTATTGAAAGCGAAAATGCTCCCGATAAATTACCTCACTGTAAAAAATGCGGCGGTCTGATTAAACCGGATGTTGTTTTATACGAGGAAGGTCTGGATCAGCGTGTAATTGAAGGCGCTGTAAAGGCTATTAAAGCCGCTGATACCCTGATTATTGGTGGTACCTCGCTTACAGTTTACCCTGCCGCAGGCCTTATAGACTATTTCCAGGGAGAAAACCTTGTTCTTCTTAATAAATCAAGTACTCCGCAGGACAGAATGGCTAGTCTGGTAATTCATGAACCAATTGGCCAAGTGCTGAGTCAGATTAAGGTTTAATGGCGCTGGCCTGTCAGAAATGTCTCTGCCAGGTCAGGCTAAAAATTTGTGTCTAAGCCAAAGGTAATCATAAATCTTTCCTGCGGCTTTAATTGCTTTACCTGATGAATTGTGAAGCTGTAAATGCCATACAGGGCAACCTTGTAATTTGAGCTGGCGAAAAGACCAATATTTGGTGTAAATTCCAGACTTGCTTTAAGATAAGCAGAATCAAGATAGTAGCCTCGTCCGTCACCCACGGCCTTAAAATATTCTCCCAGCTTTGAAGTCTGGAAGCCGCCGTAATTTGCTGTTCCCGCTGTTCCTGTAGCGGCATAACCGGCAATAATATTAAAATCATTAAGATAGATGGCTGTAATACCAGGAATTGCCTTTTGAATATCCATTGAGAAAGCAAGGGCTTCTACATTCGCATCAAAAACAACTCTGCCAAGGTGATTTTTTGCATATTTCTGATTTTTTTCCACGGAATTCTGCCCCAGATTTACATAACTGTAATTTGATGTTTGAGGCAGAAGCTTTACTCCCAGTGTAAACGGAAGGTTATAAGTAAAACCGTAGCTTGATTCAAAAGGAAGAAGATGAGGAATATAAAGCTTCGCTGCCGCAGAAAGGGCAGAAATATCTACATATTTTTCATAAGGGCCTGTTAATGTTTCATCTTTTCTGCCGCCATAGCTTACCGAAACTGTAATTCCTTTTCTTTCAAATCGTCCAGGGCCTGCTTTTCTCGCATTTGAATAGCTTAAGCTTACGATATCTTCTATAGAGTAAAAGAGTTCTTCTTTTCTTCCGATGAGGGCGGTAACTGTATTTGAAAGGGTGATTTTTGAATTGTTTCCCACTCCAAGGCTGGAAGAAGCGGTGAAGCTGCCTCCGCCCTGTTTCCAGCCCTCCGAATTGAATTCCGATTTTATTTCTGTCTGTGTCTGGAAAAGCGAAGTATCTGTTCCCTTATTGATTGTAAGGGCTGCGCCTGTCGTTTTTGCTTTTATATCATAAGCGGCGGTAAGCATATATAACTCTGTGGAACCGCTTGTCCAGGGAGTGGCGGTAATATAGGTTCCGCCAAGCCGGTATGCAAAAATGTCTGCGCTTTCGGAAGCATCCGGCCCTATAAAATCTGGGCTATAGTTTCCGACTGGAATTAGCATACCCCGGAAAAGATAGGCAAAGGGATTATAGGCTTTAGAGTTTATATTCAACTGATTGCTTTGAGTCTCCGGCTGTCTGCTTTCTTCCGCAGCCAGGGCTGGCAAATCCGGCCCTTCTGTCGTATCTGATATAGCTGAAAAATCCTTTAAAATCAAAATTCTATTCTGGCGGTAAAACTCACCAATATAAACAAGTCTGTTATTCCAGAAAAGAGGTTCATAAACTCCGCCCGAAATATCTTTTTCACTAAGGGAAAGCCGGCCGCTTTTAATATCATATTTTCCCAGACGGGGGAGAGTGCCCTTTTGAGCATAACTGAAAACAAAGCATCCTGTATCAGTAACATCACTACCATAAGAAGCTCCGCTATACGAAAGCGACCTTACCGCCATTCCTTCCGGAAAAGCAAATTGACTTTGCAGGCCCCCATCCAGACTGCTTATACAAAGACTGTAATTCAGACCTTCTTTTTTGAGCCAGGCAAAGCTTCCATTTTCCAGAGGAGTAAAAGCATAAGGGTTTATTTCTGTGCCAAATCCTGTTTTTGAATGGAGCTGAACTCCCTTTACACGACGACCATCCTTATCAAAAAGGATTTTATAAACCGCAATTGAATACTGTTGATTAAGATATTTCTGTGCAATAAGATAATAATCTTCCCCATTTTTTAAAATAACCGCGCCTTTTAAGCCTGCTTCCTTTACCAGATAAAAAGAGCGGTGGTCCATATCATAAAGCTTAACCCTTGCCTGCTGAGCCGGTGAATTATCGCTCATATAACCTGCGGCAATAAAACGACCGTCAGAAGAAAGACTTACCTCTGTAAGACCCCTGAGCGAAAACAGCTCCCGAACCTTATCAGCAGTTTTAATAAAGACCCGGCCTCCAAAACGGTCCATCCAGACAAGTTTATCTCCTGCCGCACTAAGACTTTGATAGACTGAGCCCGCATTGTTTTTTTCAGAATAATCAATTCCTTCCGGCTGAAAAAAATCCTGAGCCTGGCCGGCCGCTACAGGGTTTGCTTCAAGCTCCGGCACTTCATACTCCTGGACAAACTGATTCCAGGCTGCCTTAAGCTTTACTCCAAAAGCTTTTTTAAAGGCTCCTGCTATCGTAAAGTTTTTACCGTTCACAACCCGGTACCAGAATTCGGCATAAGGCTCCATACCATATTTATCCTGCAGCCAGCCGTGAAAGGCCCCGTTAAAATAATAAGGAGTTCCACCCGGCATTACATCTGAAGCACCCGAAACATCATGATAAGAAGGAAATTTTTCTTCTATTTTTGCCTGCTTAACATAATGCTTTGCATATTCATCATTAAGCCTGCCCTCGCCTGCCGCACTTTCGCTGGCAACCGTTGCCCCCTCTGCCATTCCGGTTGTAACAAAAAGCATTCCCGGAGCAACTTCATCTCCAAAAACTTTTCCGGCAAAACGCCAGAAGCCATTTTTCATATTAAAGGTAACTGCATGAGTTAGTTCGTGACGAAAGGTTGAAAGAAGAGTTTCACTGAATACCGCAAGCTCGCTGGCTCCGCTAACTCCGGTATCATAAATAGCAATGTGATTATATGGAACAGCTGTCCAGAAGGCATTAAACTGATCAACTGCCGGCGTAATCACAACCGGCATTCTGAAGGCAGGAGTGAGACCATATTGCGCGGTAACCTCGTCATAAAGACCATCTGCCTTTTCAATTAAAATTGCGGCACTCGCTTCGCAGCGCTCCGGGTAAATAATATCAAACCACTTTGTCTTTACAAGGCGTAGTTTTTTTTCACCCCAGAGCATTCCACTGTGTGCAAAGAGCCCTGCACACAAGAGACTTAGCATCAGTACCGCAATTAGTTTTTTACATATCCTTGATTCGTTTTTCTGCATATTTAAAATATCCTGCCCCCACCGGTGCGGATATTATAACATATATGGCACTCAAAATCACAAGGCAGAACAGCTTCTTTGGCAGAACAAAAATAACAAGAATAATTACAAGGGCAACTGTAAGCATTGAAAGTAACATCGACCACAATACATTGAAATTCTGTTTGCTGGCTGCCATTGGTGTTTCCCAGTTAAGCTTTGGATTCGCTGTATCAATAAACATATCAATAAAAATCAAAAGCAGGGAAACTGATGCTGTTACAAGGGTCATTAACAGGCAAATCGTAATAATCTCTGTTAAAGCAAATGGCGGTTTTAGGAGAAAATATACAGCAAAAAGCAAAATAATCGAAATTACATCTGCAATTCCAACATAAAGCATTGCGTGCCAGAATTTTACTTTTGCAATCATGTCGAATTTCAAAGGCATTGCCTTCAGGTCGTTCAGAGATTTTCCTTCACGAGAGAAAGAGGTTGTCGCAAGGTTTGCAAAGGTTCCTGAAAAAATTGAAAA
>CAMNGG010000142.1 GCA_946537975.1 uncultured Treponema sp.
GATTTTATATTTTTAATTACCATTCGATATCTTCGGCATAAGCATATGAAATTATATCACCTTGCTTTGTTTCTTTATAGCCACGCTCGTTATGAGAATAGTCTGCAATTTGTTTAGAACCAAATGAAGCAAATTTTTTATTCACCTCTTCCAGCACCAATAACTCTTGCTGTGTAAGAGTCGATTCAATTTTTACATTTCCAGCTTTAAGCAAATGTTTTTCATAACCGTTTTCAAACTGTTCAATTTCAGCTGTAACAATTCCTCTTTTTTCCAGCATTCCATAGAGAATTGAATACTGGTCTGGAACAGGTCCGTAAGGTAGATGAACATAACGTGTACCTGTCAAAGAAACTCCATTCTGTTTGAAAAAAAGCATATCAGTATAATTGAGCAGTTTATTTAACTTTACGATAAGCAATTCAGGCAGCTTGTCTATAAAATACAAAACACATGATGCAAACTTATCAAAATCAAATTCTTTATAACCATTTTCCAAAGACAGTGTTGAAGGAAAAAGATTTGAAATATAACCATAATCAAAATCATCAGAATTATCATTGTTCAACAAGGCAACACGTTCACGTAATTTTTTTAATTGTTTTTCATCAAGCGTAATCTCATTTTGTTTTAAGAACTGATTCATATTCTGAGGATCCTGAAGAAAAAGTAAAAGACTATTGTGTGCTTTACTTTGAACGGCACCAGCTTCATAGCGGCGGATTGTTTTATCTCCCCAGTCAAGAAGTTTTGCAAAGGAACGCTGACTCAAACCATACTGTTCACGTATATCAATAATCTGTCTGGCAGTAAGCAATTTATGTCGCTGCCTGTAAAGATTTTGAGCCATCAAAAGATTTTTTGAATCGAGTTCTTCATTAAACAAAACAGTTCCACAAGTTTTACATACAGCAACAGTAGCTTGGATTTCCACCTGTTCGCCATAAACAGGAAATGTTTCTGATATTGTCTTTTCATCATAATCAGCCATTACATTACAATGTTCACAAAAGCATTTCATTTCACATCTCCTCCTCATGAAAACTAAGACATTTCAATATTTCAACACCATCTTTAGTAACATCAATCTTAAGTTTTATATAATAGGCTGTTCCATTAATGTGGCGCTCAAATATCCAAACATCGCCTGAATAAGAATAATCCGGTACTGGTCCATTTTGATAATCAGACAAACTTAATGACAGGAGCTCATTCTTTACATCTTGTATTGTCAGCCCATTGTTTGACAATGAATCAAGATTCTTTTTTCGAGGAATCAAAGTCCATTTTCCAGCAGAAATTAAATTCTTAATTCTTGCAAGATATTGCAAAATGAGTTTCCCCGGCACCAGATATCTCCTTTACAAGATAATAATAGTGCCTGAGGATTGTTTTGTCAAGTTTTTGCGGTCATTTTACCGCACTTTTATTCCCCGATCCACTTGCCCTTAAGGTCAAAGTATTTTCCTGCCGGATCAAAGGCCGGATGTTTGCCGTCTTTTTCGCTCAAGAGAGGATTCAGGCCTGGGGCTACAGCCTGCCAGTCCACAGCCAGCAGGGGGTCGTTCCACATAAGGCCGCCCTCACCCTTCGGGTCATAGAAGTCCGTGCACTTGTAGGTAAAAATCGCCTCGTCACTCAAAACATAAAAGCCGTGAGCAAACCCCTCGGGAATGTAGAACATATTCTGCTTTTCCGCATCGAGGATTACGCCGTAGTATTTACCGAAGGAAGGAGAGCCAGAGCGAAGATCTACGGCTACGTCGTAGACACGGCCAGAAACAACAGATTCAAGCTTAGCCTGTGTATGCAGCTTCTGAAAGTGAAGACCCCTCAATACGCCTTTAACAGATTTTGAAATATTATCCTGCACAAAAGTCGCTGAAATACCAAGCGCTTCGAATTCCACCCTATGATAGGACTCTACAAAAAAACCTCGCGAATCACAATGCTTTTCCGGCAGGATTTCGTAAAGACCTTCTATTACAGAGCCATCATTAAGTTTACATTTATTAAATTCAAAAGACATTTATTCAACAATATATTCAAGATAGCGGCCGTAATCTGTTTTGTAGCCTTTTGCCAATTCGAGAACCTGCTCTTTAGTAAGCCAGCCATTACGAAAGGCGATCTCTTCGATACAACTAACAAAAAGTCCCTGTCGTTTCTGAATAGTTGCAATATAGTTAGATGCCTCTAACAAGCCGTCATAAGTACCGGTATCAAGCCAGGCCATACCGCGCCCAAGCAGTTCAACAGAAAGTTTTCCCCGACTCAAATATTCATTATTGATAGAAGTAATTTCAATTTCACCACGGGCGCTAGGCTTAACATTAGCCGCAATATCAACTACATCATTAGTATAAAAATATAAACCAGGAACCGCATAATTAGACTTAGGCTTTGCAGGTTTTTCTTCGATTCCGAGTACCTTGCCATCTTTATCAAACTCCACAACACCATAAGACTGCGGCTCTTTTACATAATAACCAAAAATCACACTTCGTCCATTTTTCTCAACACTGGCACGGGCATCTTCAAGTTTAGGAACAAAGCCCTGCCCGTAGAAAATATTATCCCCAAGCACAAGAGCCACAGAGTCGCTGCCAATAAAATCCTTACCAATAATGAAGGCATCAGCAAGGCCGCGAGGCTTGTCCTGCACCGCATACTCAAAATGCATGCCAAGCCACTCACCATCGCCAAAGAGCTCCTTAAAACAACTGATATCGCGCGGAGTCGAAATAATCAAAACCTCCCGAATCCCCGCCAGCATAAGACAAGAAAGCGGATAGTAAATCATAGGCTTGTCGTAAAGCGGAAGAATCTGCTTAGAAACAGCCTTCGTAATCGGATATAAACGAGTGCCAGATCCGCCGGCTAAGATGATTCCTTTCATATCATTATTCCTCTTATGAATTATATTATGAATATTCAAAAAATAAAAGGAGGGGAAGCCTCCCCTGCGCTTCCACTATAGAAATAATTTTGCCTTCAGCAATTTTATATGCAGCAACATTATCAAAAGAAATGTTATACTTAATAAGGGTATTATCCGTAATATTTGAAAAGGCAGATAATCAATTCTATGATATTTTAAATATTGTTCTATAAATATTGTATCTGAAAATTTTATCACGGATTCTGTTTTATTCTGATATTTCTTTTCAATCCAGGAACAAAGAGAAATTATTTTCTCTTAAAAACGCCTAACAACGTTATAATGCTTACTCTAAGAAATAAGTTCCTTTGCGACCGGTGAATAGATTTTTTGCCAATATATATATTCTGATCAATGACTTTTACATAACTTGGTCTTTTGCTCTTAGCAACCATACGATCATCTCTCTTAAAAAAGACAATGCAGACAACAACCAGCACTGCAAAAACAACAAAATAAAAAAGTTCAGGGTATAAAACTACATAAGAATCGGAAGATAAAATTGAACTTAAAAGCCCAAGGATAAACAATCCTGATATAACGGTCAGAATATTTTTGTGATTCACTTTTCTCTCCTTCCCACACCGATAAAATTATAGCATATTTAGTGTTTTTGTCTATAAAAACTACATTCTTCCATCAAGTAAAAAGTAAATCACCCTAAGAAATGTTTATTAAATATCACACGGATTCGATTTTGCTAACGCAATTTCTATTTAATATCTGCTCTATAAAAGCTGGTACATAAAAACACAGTTGAGCCTAAATTCTTTGCATCCGGATGATTTTTTCTATACGAAGAATTAACAGCAAAATTTGCAAGTTCAATTCCTGAAATTGAATAAAAGTAATCATTACCTGCATCAATAGTAAAGAGCCCGGTCTTTAAAGAAAAATAAGCAACAATCTCATGTGTAAACCTATCTTTTACAAGATAAGTTCTTGCAGAGCCGTCTTTCTCATCAGATTCAGCAAGTTCCTTTATATAGCGTTCAAGGCCATAACCAGAAGTATTAGTTACACAAAAATCCTGAATGAGACGAAGATTATCAGAAGAGTCTAGAAGATGTTCATAATAAAGAAGCTCAGTCTCTAAAGGCAGAAAAATCATTATTTATTCTCCTTCGATTCTGCTTTTATCATTTCAAGAGCTTTTTTCTCATATTCAACTGCAATTTTTTGTAATTTTGAAAAATCAGCTTTTGGAGAATTTAATATCTTCAAAAGTACGTCTTTTCCCTTACTAGCAGGAATATCATTAATTGTCTGATAGCGATTAATTGAAGCCATAAATTACCTCCATTACTGATAGTATAACACCTTTTTAGAAAAAAAACATTAGTTTTACAACACCACAGTCGTAAGAATCTTATCAAATGCAAATATCACACGGTGTTAGAGTTCGACGATTTCAAATGGTTGATTTCACCCGGCGCTAACACAACTTGTCTAAAGTCATCTGAAACTTGTGCTAAACGCATAGACTGTCTGAGTAAAAATTGACAACACAATATAAATGTTGTATTTTCTATATGGGATATACGGCAAAGCAAATACTGAAAATTCTAAAAGCCAATGGTTGGAGGAATCAAATGACATATAATTGTACAATAGAAAAACAGGAAGACGGTATTTATGTAGCACAGTTTCCTGATATGACAATTGTTTTAACATGTGGATATTCTCACGATGAAGCCTTAAAAATGGCAGAAGAAGCATTAAATGGTGTTCTAGCCGTTGATTTAGATCATGGGCATCCAATCGCAGAACCAAAATATACAGGTGGTTATCCAATAGAAGTTTCACCAAAAGTAGCCTTTGCAATTGAACTTCGTAAAGCACGTGCAAATCATACCCAAAAAGAAGTTGCAGAAAAAGCAGGAATGAGCTATCAGCAATATCAGCGCTTGGAAAATCCTCATAAAACAAATCCAACACTTGAAACACTTTATAAGCTGCAGAAAGTGTTTAACAGACCATTTCTTGCACTTTAATTCATAATTCGTGGTATATAAACAAAAAAGGCACCCGGAGATAGCCAGGAGCCTTTAAAACATCCAATTTTTTTTGTAACTTTATTTACTCTACCCAGATATTCTGCTCGCACACAAATTCTTTACCTGGCTGCAGCTCGTTCAGAGCAACCTTATTCTGCCAGAGATGGTCGGAGTTTTCGGCATCACGAAGGCCGAGCCAGGGCTCAATGCAGACAAACTGTGGAGAACCTGCGGTATTCTGCCATATCATACAGTAAGGAAAGCCTCTGGTCTGGATTTTTATAATAGAGTTATCTTTTATATTTCTTAAACCTACCCAGTCAGAAGAAATATTCATAAAAAGATGACCGTTACCAAAGCCTTTGCTCGTTACAGGTATAAGGCCAGGTTCCTTTTCGCCATATAAGTTCAAAAGAGGAGTAGTTCCGTCTGCCCCAACCTTTAGAAGACCATCTTCACTAGATAGAACAGCCTTGAGAGGCTCTTTCTTTTCAAACTCTA
>CAMNGG010000143.1 GCA_946537975.1 uncultured Treponema sp.
ATGACGATCTCCCGAGTCATTACACCTGTAATATCAAAAGAACATATATTTAATTGATATAACCACGCCAGTGGCGTGTGAGCATAACAACTGGTTGTACCGCAGCGGGCTTGACCCGCTGTCGGCTACGAACCTTTGTTATGACAATTATATTTCTTATACAAAATTAGATTTCTTAAATCATTTTTTTCTTTAAGAAAATTCTGTACAACCATTAGAAGCGTATGCCTCTATTATTATACTTTTTCTAAGCGGCGTAAAGCCGCGTACTATCGCTTCTTCGTCCAAGCCCTAAAGTTAAATTTCATTTTAGAAAGCAAGCTTGACTTGATTTCTAAAATATTCCTTTTTTTATTCTTTATATTCTTTCCAAATAGAAAATACTTCTTCTTTTGAAATATTTATTTTTCCTTCAAAATCCATTTTTACTATATAGGGCATTAAATCTATAATTTTCATAAAACTATCTCCATTAAAACTGGAGTCATAATAATTGAAAATACTGCTTAATGCTGTTCCGTGAGTTCCGATTACAATAGTTTTATCAGAATATTGTTCAAGGATTTCATTTAAAGCTTCAATGTTTCTTTTTTGCACTGAACCAATGGATTCTCCATCTTCTTCTGCAAAACTCAAATCTGACCAGCGTTTTTTAAACATTTCATGATTATTACTGTTTTTTCCGGCTTTTCGTTCGCGAAGTCTTTCATCAGTAATAATATTTTTCCCATAATAATCGGCAGCCTTTTTTATTGAATCGTAACTTCTTTTGTACGGACTGGAAATGAATATATCAATATTTTTATCTTTTAATATTTCAAGAACCTGTTGTGAATCAGCCAAACCTTCATCGGTTAAAGGTCTGTTTCTGTCATCCTGAATTTTTGCATCTGGTTTGCAATGTCTTACAAAATATATTGTTGTCATTTTCTTCCTCAAAAAAAAGCAGGCCAGTGCGCCTGTCGTCATAAATACTTTTTTTCTTTAAGAAATATTCCGTACAATTTTTGAAGCTACCCTTCCATTATAATTTGTTTTTCAAGCGGCGTAAAGCCGCGTACTACCGCTTCTTCGTCCAAGCCTTAAAGTTCAATTTAATTTTAGAAAGCAAGCTTGACTTGCTTTCTAAAATATTCTTTCACCATATTGGTGATGCAGAAATTCCGGTTATACAAGTATCTTTATATTTTGTTCCCTTGTATACATCATCAATTATTAGTTTTATTTTTTTTACCTCTCCAGAAATTTTTACATTTGTAATCTCAACGTAATCATTGAACTGTATTTTTATTTCTTTTTTACCATCTACAATCAGTGTGGCACTTTTTAATCTTGAATTTTCTTTATATAAATGCGGCTTTTCTGGATTTACATATCCATTTAAAATACTAATTGTCCAACCGCTATAAGAATTATTTTTATACACATTTTGGTTTAATTCAAACTCAAGATACTCTCCAATTCCATAGTCTTCTTTTCCTTCAACCCATGGAATATTATCTTTTACAAATCCCCATGAATCACAATCACCTGTGTACCATGCAGATAATGTTCCCTCTGGAGAATATGTATGATACTTGTCTGTTAAGGTTGAAGATGCTTTTATGTTTTTTATCATACGGCCATTTAAATGAGCATCTTCTAAATCATTGATCTTGAAAGAAAAAATTTTTTCATCTATAAAATATTCCATACCATCAATAAAAAACAAATCATATTCATCATTTTTTAATTTTTAGTAGCCATTTTTATCAATTTCAAGAAAGATTTCCATTTTATTGTCTGAATAAAATGGGTTGGTATAAATTTTTCCTTCCTCATCGATTGTAATTTTGCAGATATCAGAATAATTATATTGTTTGAATTGTAATTGCTGCGAAAAAACAAACATACTTGTAAATAATACAATCAAAATAAAAAATAATTTTTTCATTCTTTCCTTCCTAAAAAAGCAGGCCAGTGGGCTGTCGCCATAACAACTGGTTGTACCGCAGCGGGCTTGACTTGCCGTCTGCTTTGAAAACAATGTTAGGTTCTATTTTTCTTGATGATAATGAGTACCACACTGAACTATATACAATTTGTCTCCATCGACTTTATATACAAGACGGTTAGCTAAATCTATTCTTCGGCTCCAATAACCGGTAAGTTCATATTTTAATGGTTCTGGTTGTCCACGACCTTTATCAACACCATTACGTTCTATATCTTTTATAAGCTCATGAACCATTTTTATCAGCTTCTTCTGATTAAGTTCAAAGAATTGACAGTAATCATTCCATGCAATATCAGCCCAAACTTTTATCATTAAAGGCTCTCCTTTAATTCATGAACCTGTCCTTGTCCAGCTTCAATTTGAGCGATTCCTTGTCGAAGATATTTCATGTTTTCTTCGGAATAAATATATGGATCATCAGCAGCTTTTAATGCAAAAGGAATTCCATTTTCTCTGATAGTTGCTTTTACAAAGGCTGTTATTGCGGATGTAACATTTAATCCTAATGAGTTTATAATACTTTCAAAATGAGTTTTATCTTCATTTTCAATTTTTGCAGATATTGTAGTCATATATACTACCTCCGCTTAAAATATACTACAACAAAGGCTATTCTGTCAAATATTGATATTGATTAACTAATACTCGTATTGTATTAGTTTCATTAAGTGAATTTTTTATTCCCAAATGTAAACTACATTTCTTATCTTTGAAAAATTTACTTAAAGATTTCCAATACCCTTTGTACATAGAATTAACATTATCCCGACTATCAAAATTATAATCTAATAAAACTAATATACTGAATAATCCTGTTTTATTTTCATATTCCTTTTTTAAGAAATCACAAAAATCAATACTTGATGAAAAATTTTCTTCCCAATATTTATAGTTCCATTTTATATATTCTTTTTCTGAAGAATTAACAAAACGTCCAGAACACGAAAAATCATAAGCTAAATTTGAAAGTTCACAAAGCTCATCATTATATGTCCAATTATTGTTATTTGTTTCCCATGCACATAACCAAATGTAATCACGTATTAATTCACCTGCAGAATTTCGTAATTCACTTAGAGGAGTAGAATTGTAACGTAATTCTGTATAATCATATGGATGAATTGTATTAAGAATCCATTGTTCAACATCTTGTTCGAATTTCCACTTTTGATCCTTACTTTGTTGTACACAATGAATAATTTCTTTATATTGCTCATCGCTCCATAATTCGTTATCGCGGTTTTTATTACTTATATTTAACATTTTTACTTGTTGCTCCTTATAATTAATCTCTAACATAAAATGGATTAAAAAAATGTCGGAAGATTTACCTTACTGACAGCAAGTGGCGCAGTGCGCCATCAACCTAACTAGCGTTTTAAACCGTAAAAACGGTTTTGCGCACCGCGCAAAATTGGCGCAAAAGTTGCGGTGCCGCAAAGGCACGGAGAGCAACTTTTGTGACAAAGTTTTTATCGGTTTTGAAAACCATGTTAGGTTTTGTTTATTCTTTTGTCCAATCCTCTACTTTTATACATGGAACTCTTTCAAATTCGCCAACATTGTTTGTAACAACTATCAAATTGTTTGTCATTGCTTGAGCCGCAATTTCCATGTCATACGGTCCAATGGGAGTTCCTTTCTTTTCAAGATAAGACCTAATCAATCCAAAATTTTCTGCGTCATTTGGATTGAAATTTATAATTTTGAATGGAGAAACAAAATCCAATACAGCCTTATGCTCTTTTACAGGATTTTGACTTTTTGCAGCCCCATACTCCAATTCTGCAACCGTAACTACTGATAAATGCAACAACGACGGAGAATACATTTTTATTCTTTCCCGCAAAAGGGAAGACTTATTTCTAATCAGAAAGATGCAGATATTTGTATCCAGCAAATACATCAAAGTCCTTCCCGAACTTGCATTTCTGGTTGATTTCTTCCATCTGCCATAAAGTCATCTGAAAATTCGGAAAAACTTCTGTCAAATGCTTCCCACGGATTTTCCTTTGGAAAAAGTATAATTGTACTTCCAACTCTTTGAATGCACATTTCGCTTTCCGATAAAGAGAATTCTTTTGGAATACGGACAGCCTGACTATTGCCACTAGTAAACACCTTAGTATACATCATTTTGGATTCCTCTTGGAATTAAGTATATACCAAGGTGTTTACATCTGTCAATACTCCAGACAGGTTTAACTTGGCAGGAGTTTTTTATTGTCTAAATGACAATATCTAAAATAAATTAGTATTCTTCACCACCATTAAGTTCTATGATATTTCTTATATCTCGAACTTGTTCTGTAGAGTCATTTTTCATTTCATCAAGCTTTAACGTAAATGATCTGCCACCGCCAAAGATTCCTTGACTAGCTGGTAAGCCATTACTTGCCTTATTTACGGCTTCTCTTGCACGCCATGCAGTATCACTGTCCTTAAATTGAAAATGAAGTTCTCCCATAAAATCCTCCTAGATTTTAATTCCATTGCGGAGAAAAAATGTCGGAAGATTTACCTTACTAACAGCAAGTGGCGCACCGCGCCATCAACCTAACAAT
>CAMNGG010000144.1 GCA_946537975.1 uncultured Treponema sp.
AAGGCAGCCCTGTCCGGTCATTACGGAGCAAAAACAAGGATTTCTTCCGGCGGTCAGGTTTCTGTTACCCTCTACTCTGCCCTCCCGGTTATATCAGATAATGAAGTAATCGGAGTTGTTCTTGTTTCCCGCTCAACCTGGAGAATTCTTCAAAATCTTTATGAGCTCAGAACAGACCTTGCAAAAATCTTTCTTGTTTCTTTAGCCTTTGTACTTTTAATCGCCCTTTTTCTCGGCTTTAGAATCAGCCGTCCGCTAAAGAAACTTGCCAGACAGACAAGCGAATGTGCAGATAAAAAAGGACATATTGATTCCGAAAAACTAAAGCACTTTACAGGAAGCAGACGAAAGGATGAAATTGGAGATTTAAGCCGCTCTTTTAAAACTCTCCTGGACAAGCTTGATGCAAGAATCCGCTATACTCAGGCCTTTGCCTCAGACGTAAATCATGAGTTTAAAAATCCGCTGGCGGCAATCCGTTCCTCTGCGGAGCTCCTGGGAGACTCTTTAAGCGAAGAAGAGCGCAAAAGCTTCTCACAGGCTATAACAGATGAAATCACCCGTCTTGAAAAGCTGCTTACTGAAGTCAGAAATATTTCTAAAATTGACGGAACTGATGCCGAGGCATTTACCGAAACTATTCCTTTAAATTCTTTTATAAATAATCTTGTTTCCAGAATCAATAGCATTTACCCGGAAGTTAAAATTGATACAGTCTTTGCAGGGGCAATTACCGGTGAATCAGCTTCCATAAACTTTAACCCGGATTATCTGGAGCGAATTCTTTCGAATCTTATTGAAAATGCCGCCGGCTTTGCAAGCCAGATACAGGTTACCACAAGCATCAACGAAATTCCCAAAAAGCATAAAAAAGAACTTCAGTTTTCTGTCACCGATAACGGCTGTGGTATTGATGAAAGTGAATATGATAAAATCTTTGAAAGATTTTATTCAAACCGCCCCGCAAGCTCGAAGGCTGAATCTTCGGAACTGGGACACACAGGCCTCGGACTTTCAATAGTAAAAGCAATTACAGATGCCTGCGAAGGAACAATAAAGATTTCCAGAAGCACAAGCTTAGGCGGCGCAGAGTTCACAATAGGCCTGCCGCTTTAATAATTTCCGCTTTAATAAAAAATAACACATTTTCGCCATAATTCTGACACAATCTCTTTTTATGATTTACATAAGAAAACTAAATGCAAAAGGCTTTTACCGGCCTTAAAAGGAGATTTCTATGGAAAATCAAAAAATCAAAAAACTAAACGGAATTGGCATAAAATTACTTTTTATTGTCCTCGTCATCCTTGGCCTTCTGATAGGCTTGGCAAGAATAAATGGTCTGCTTAATGACCGCGAAGCTTCTTATCTCAAAGCAAAATTTCAGATATCAGAATCTGCCGGCAGCAACCTAAGACTTCAGGGGCCCTTCATTGCCATTCCCTATGTAACAAAATGGAACGAGTTTGTTTACCGGGACGGCCATCAATTTAGTGAAGAAAAAAGTCAGGAAGGCTGGAAGATAATCAATGCGGATTATGTAAACATCGAAGCAGAAGTAAACTCAGAAACCCGCAGAGTGGGCATTTATTCTAATCCGATTTTTACAAGCTCAAATAATGTTTATGCAACAATCCAGCAGCAGCTTCCTTCTTCAACAGAAGATACAAGCTATGACCTTGAGAAGTCAATTGTTTACTTTGCAATAAAAAATTCTTCGCTCACCTGCAGTCCTGTATTCAATATGAATGATAAAAATTATGACACCGATCCCATAACCTTCGACGGAAAAACTGTAGTAGGAGCTTACATTCCGCTTTCCACAGAAAAGAATATTTTTAAAACTAAGCTTGGACTTCGTGGAGCAGAAGATTTTTCTTACACAATTTCTGCAAAGGATACAAGACTTACAATGAAATCAGACTGGACCTCACCGGGCTTTACCGGCTATTCATACCTTCCAGATAAGCACACAATTTATGATAATGGCTTTTCTGCGGAATGGAATGTACATTTTGGTTCCAGCGATGCAAAAGAAGTTATCGGCTTTTCATTTATTGAGCCAGTGAACCTCTATCAGAAGCTTCACCGCGCCACAAAATACGGCTTCCTCTTTATCCTTGTTCCTTTTCTGGTATTGTTTCTCTTTGAAACCTTTGCCAAAATTATTCTTCATCCGGTTCACTATCTATTATCTGGAGCGGCTTGTATTTTATTCTTCCTCCTGCTGCTTGCACTTTCAGAACATATTCCTTTTGATTTGAGTTACATCTTTGCCGCCCTTACCGCCAGTATAACTGTTGCTCTTTATATATCTTCAGTTACAAAAAAGTTTGTCTTAGGCTTTTTGATGGAGGGAATATTTGCGATTCTTTACGGCTACCTTTTTGTTTCCCTGCGTTCAGAAGATTACGCACTTTTGTTCGGAGCCTTCTTTGCCTTTGCAATTCTTGTAATGATTATGTTTATCACCAGAAAAATTGACTGGTATAACCTCAAGGGCAAAAAAAACTCTGACACCCGGCTTTTACAGGTATCAGAGTTGAAACAATAAAAAGAAGTTTATTACTTAGCGCTGGATGCGGCCAGAACCGTTTCCAGCAGCAAGCTTTTCTACCTCGTCTACACTTACCATGTTGTAGTCGCCTTCAATTGTGTGCTTAAGACAAGATGCCGCAACGGCAAACTCAACTGCATCCTGAGTTGACTTACCGTTAAGCAGGGCATAAATGAGTCCACCGCCAAAGCTGTCGCCGCCACCAACACGGTCTACGATGTACATTTCGTATTCCTTGCTGAAGCAGTAATCCTTTCCATCATAAAGAAGGGCTGCCCAGTT
>CAMNGG010000145.1 GCA_946537975.1 uncultured Treponema sp.
GCTCTTTCGAGGAATGAACCGTCGCGTGTATCGATTACGATTTTGTCGTCTGTGTTGATGAACAATGGAACGCGAACTTCGATTCCTGTATCAAGTGTAGCAGGCTTCAAAGACTTTCCAGAAGTATCACCCTTAACTCCTGGTTCGCAGTAAGTTACTGTACGTGTAACACGAACAGGAAGATCAATACCTACAGGCTTTCCTTCGTAGAATGTAAGGTTTACTTCGAGGTCATCATCCGGAGTGATGTATCCTGCGTAGTCACCAAGGTCTTCCTTAGCGAGTTCAAACTGCTCGTATGTATCCTGATCCATGAATACGAATGTGTCGCCGTCAATGTAAGAAAGCTTTGTTACGTGTGATTCAAGATCTACTTCGTCAAACTTTTCACCAGCATCAATACCAAGATCCATAGTTGAGTTTGTAACAAGGTTCTTAACGCGGAAGCTTGTAACCATTCCGGCACGTCCTGAACGCTGTCCGAGCATCTTCTGAACGATAAGAGCATTTCCTTCATACATGAAGGCTGTTCCAACTTTTAACTGTGATGTCATTAACATAATATAAAACCCCTGAAAAAGAATTTACAAAATTATTGTTCTATTATAGCAATTTTTTCAATGTATGTCATTAAGTTAGCAGCCAGGTCGCCGTTTTTTCTGAGAGAGGCGGCAAAGTCCTGAAAACCGGGAACGAGACGGGGAATAGCCGCAAAGAACTCGGCATATGGATTGCTTCGCTTCTCCGGAGAATTAATCGCAATCCACGCTTTCTCTATAATTTCAAAATCTTCTTCTTCAAAATGTACCTTCATTCTTTCAAGCAGAGCCTTCACCTTTACCAGCTGATATTCATCACTCTGGGGGTAGGCATGCCAGATAAAAGGGATTCCAGAAAGACAGGCCCGTGACATAGATTCTTCACCGCGGATTACAAGAGCTGAGCAGGACTTCATCATCTGATCCCATTCAGTCTGATTAAGATAAGGAAGTTCTTCTACGAAGTTGGTTTCGATACACTCACTCCGTGAGCACTCAACCACCTTACGTACCGCTGTCATAAAACTTTCTTTACCCCGCCCCTGAGCTACCAGAATGCGAGGCGCAAAAGGTGGTTTCGATACACCCTTCGGGCACTCAACCACCGGAACAACAGCAGTACTCAACACCCCTTCAACCAGTTCAGTCCAGTCGCCCTCGTAGGTAAAAATCAAAACAGGACCATCTTTATTCCATTCCGGCAGTTCCTGCCATTGCTCATCTATTACAAGCCCGCCGGTTCGCTCCGTAAAACCCGGCATAAAATTCACCTTCTGAACCTTTGCACTCCGGGTAAGAGACTGAAGGCAGTGAAAATCTTCTGCATATTTTTCTGCTGTAAGATAATCTATCATGATAATCTGAACAGTGCGCTTCAGTTTTTCTTCAAATAAAATACGCTCCATCCAGTCTGGCCGGCCACACTGAAAGAGTTCAAGAATTAAAGAAAGCTTCTCTCCATCATTCTGACTGAAAACCTCGTGGCATAATTCCTCATCATTCCAGGGGAAGATTTCTATGCCGTCAATAATAATGGATTGCTTTGTCGCTGCACTCCTCGCAATGACAGGAGATTCGCCCGCATTGACATCTTCTCCATTATTGCAAGGAGCCGCCAGGTGATGTGGCAACCTATCTTCAATTTTAGAAAAGGCTTCCAGATCATCAACAATGAGACAGATTTTATATTTAGATTGGATTTTTGCAAGGCGGCGGCAAAGTCTCCAGGCAACACCAATATCGCCGAAGTTATCTACCACCTTACACAGAACGGTAATCTGCATAACTTACTACCGTTAGTTAATTTTACTGTACAGTCCGCTTAATTCATCACGCCATTGAGACTGCTGTTCACGACTTTCCCATTCAATTATTTTTTTAATTGTAAAATGACGCTGGTCTCTGATATTTTCATACTGAAGGACTGCAAAGCGTCCCTGCCCAATATAAGCAACTTTTTCATTTTCACCGGTTGGCTCGGATTCTTTTACCTGATTTAAGACACAATCAAAGTGAAGAGGCTGACCGGTAGACTTATCCGCAATAGCACTCGCAATATCAGTAATAGGCTGACCGCATTTTGGACAAATAATTTCACGAGCTTTTACATCCTGAATTGCTGCAATTCTCTGACGCTCAGCATCCTGATCTTCATACAAAGCCTTGTTAAACTGAAAAGACTTCTGTTTGTTCTCGCGCGGCTGATCTGATCTTTTTTGATTATTCCAGTTATTTGAATGCTTTTTATTGCGACGTCTATCCATAATTTAATCCCGAAATTTCAATTCGTCAGGATCTTCAATCAAGTGATTAGAAATCACCTGTGCAATTCGCTGAATTGCATTATCAAGATATTCCGGACTTTGAATTTTCTTCCTTAACTCTAAAATCCTAGGAGACAGATCGATTGTATCGGTCCGCTCAAGGACAAGAGTTGCTGCCCCTGTAGATTTTCCACCAGAAATCATAGAATCTCCCTTTGACACCCATGCGTTTTATTCTGAAAAAGCATTTTCAATATGATACACCGGTTCCAGACCAGGCATATCAATAACAATTACATCAAATCTGATATAGCTGTTATTATATTCTCGATGTTTTAACAGAAAACGTTTAGATGTTTTTATAATTCTTTGACGTTTCTGGTAATTTAACTCTCTCTGAATCATATCTAAAGTGCCATTTGGAAGCGTTTTTACCTCCACAAAGGCTAAAATATCATTCTTAACCGCTATTATATCAATTTCTCCGCCCTTTGTCCGCCAGTTTTTCCCAATTATCTGAAATCCTTTTTCTTCAAGATAAACAGAAGCTCTTGACTCCCCTTCATTTCCCGTAATTTTAGTATTCATGCTTCTCCTCATTCAGGATATAGGCAAAAATTACCGCAAGAGCCTGCCAGGTATTTTCAGGTACAAGACTTCCCTCTTCAGAAAGTCCAAGCATATCAACCAGAACCTTATCCTCTGCCAGCGGAATACCTTTTTTTTCAGCCTCTTCAAGAATAACTTCTGCCCGGCGACCTTCTCCTTTTGCCATAATCACAGGAGCATCAGTTCCTTCTATATATTTAAGTGCTACAGCCTTTTTCTTTGCACTCATATCTGACCTCCAAAAGAAACAAAGCTTTCAAGTCCGCTTGCGGA
>CAMNGG010000146.1 GCA_946537975.1 uncultured Treponema sp.
GATATGGGCTGGCATAAAGACCCGGAACCATTCAGACAGGATGAATTCCGGGTATTAGCGGGGGAGAGTACATATAAGGTTCAGGGTAAATGCATAATCCGGGGTGAGGAAAGAGACATTATTGCGTCTAAACACCCCTTGTATGATGGAAACGAAATTGTTGGCCTGGTCGGCAGCTTTGCAGATATTACAGATGTAATCCGCAGTAAAAACAAAAATGACGAAACACAGGTTCTCTATAACCTTAATGACCTTAGAAAATACAATTACTTCGACAGATTAATTGATGAAATCAGTCTGGAAGAAATTTTAGATCCTCTTACCGGAGTTTTGAATCGTTCTTATTCAATAAAATTTGTCCGCTCTCTTATAACTACAAAAACTCCTTTTACCTTTACGATAATTGATCTGGATAATTTTAAGTCTATTAACGATACCTTTGGTCATGCGGCTGGTGATAAAACCCTGACGCAGGTTACCAGGGGACTGGCAGAATATACAAAAGACTGCGGGCTTGTTGGTCGCTTTGGTGGTGATGAACTATTGCTGGTAGATTTAAAGCATATTACCAGGGAGGAAAAACTTGACTTTTTTAAGAACCTCTACGGAAATTCCAAGGCCTTAAGAACAGATGTTTACTTTGACAATGGTTCAGCCTTTATTACCGGAACTTCCGGGGCTGCCAGCTTTCCTTATGATGCAGATGAATATTCAGATTTATTCGGCCTGATTGATAAAATGCTTTACCTTGGAAAACACAGGGGCCGCAACTGCTACAGATTTTATGAAGAAGCAGTTCACAAAAACATCGAAATCAGAAAAATTGCAAAAGACGGCATATATACCAATATGCACAAATTAAAAAAAGATCTGGAAAAAGAGAAGGGCTTTGAACAAAAATTAGTAAAAGCCATGCCTGCGCTCACAGAAATTCTTCAGATGCAGGATTTACACTATGTTGGTCCTGATGGAAAGATGAAAGCAGTCTTGAATAAAAATTTCTCAGAAGATGCCTCTGATTTATGCGAGCTTATGAAGGATGATATGTTTGCAGAAAGCACTCTGGATCTGGTAAAAAAGTATTCTCCAAAATTTGATAAGGCCCTTATAAAAAACGGCTTTGAATCTGTGCTGGTTTGCCGCATTCAAAAGGATGATAAGGTAAAAGGCTACCTTGTCTGGGCTGTTAGACGAAGCTTACGAATATGGCAGGAAAATGAATGTGCCCTTATTTTTTATCTTGCCGAGCTTCTGGCAGATGAATAAAATGAACAATTTGCTTTTCTCTAACTAATATGCTAGAATACTAGTTAGAGGCAAAACATGAAACTTACAATTGAAGGAATCAAAAATACAAGTGAATGGGAAGCAAAAGGCTATTCCCTTCCAAAATTTGACCGTGCGGCTGTTGAAGCAGCAACTAAGGCAAATCCTTTCTGGATTCATTTTGGTGCCGGAAACATTTTCCGTGCCTTTCAGGCTAATGTTGTTCAGGAGCTTTTGAACAAGGGCGTTCTTGACCGTGGTCTTGTTGTAGCAGAAGGCTACGATTACGAAATCATCGAAAAAATGTACCGCCCTCACGACAATATCGGAGTTCTCGTTACTTTGAAGTCCAGCGGTTCTGTTGAAAAAACTGTTGTCGGCTCTATTATGGAAGCCCTTGCCGCAGACAGCACAAACGAAAAAGACTGGGCCCGCCTTTGCGAGATTTTTCGTTCTCCATCACTTCAGATGGTTACTTTTACAATCACAGAAAAAGGCTACCTTTTGCGAAATGCCGCTGGCGTATCGATGCCAGGTGTTGAAGATGATTTTGCTGCTGGTCCTGTTCTTCCAAAATCATACATTGGTAAGGTTGTAACTCTTCTCCACGAGCGCTATGTTAATGGAGAGCTTCCAGTCGCAATGGTCAGCATGGATAACTGCTCTCACAATGGCGATAAATTGTATGCTGCTGTAAATGAGTTTGCAAAGGAATGGGAAAACCGTGGCGTATGTAAGCCTGGCTTCCTCGACTATGTAAACAACAGTTCAAAGGTAAGCTTTCCATGGACAATGATTGATAAAATCACTCCACGCCCGGATGCAAAAATCGAAAAGATTCTTGCTGATGATGGAATTGAGCAGCTTGAACCAGTTATTACAAGCAAGAAAACTTACGTTGCTCCATTCGTAAATGCAGAGGAGTGCCAGTATCTTGTTATTGAAGATAACTTCCCTAACGGCCGCCCTGAGCTGGAAAAAGCAGGACTTTACTTTACAGACCGCGCTACTGTAGACAAGGTAGAAAAGATGAAGGTTTGTACCTGTCTCAATCCTCTTCATACCTTCCTTGCTGTTAGCGGCTGCTTACTCGGCTACACTTTGATTGCGGATGAAATGAAAGATCCAGATCTTCTCCGCCTTGTTAAGAGACTCGGCTACGAAGAAGGACTTCCTGTTGTAGTTGACCCTGGAATCATTAAGCCCCGCGACTTTATTGACGAGGTTGTAAATATCCGTATTCCAAATCCATTTATGCCTGATACACCACAGCGCATTGCCTGCGATACTTCTCAGAAGCTGAGCATCCGTTTTGGTGAGACTATAAAGGGATACCTTGGTCGCAGCGACCTCCACGTTGCAGACCTTAAGGTCATCCCTCTTGTTTTTGCTTTGTGGCTGCGTTACCTCACCGGAATTGGTGATGACGGAAAGCCTTTTGAACTCAGTCCTGATCCTCTCCTGGAAGAGTGTAGAAAATATGTTAGTGGAATCAAACTTGGCAGCAGTGATATTTCTTCTGTTGATCCGCTTTTGCACCGTAAGGAAATTTTTGGAGTAGACTTGTTTGAAGCTGGACTTGCTGATATAGTAAAAGAATACTTTGCAAAGCTTACAGCCGGAAAGGCTTCTGTACGTGAAGTTCTAAAGGCCTTGTAAAACAAGTTTTATAGAAGATTCTGATTTACAGGTGACATTTTTTTCTGCGGCAGGTGTTTTAAAGATATGAGAAAAATATTACCATTCATTGCTATTTTGAGTTTTTTCTGCCTTCCTGTTATGGCAGAAGAAGTTGAAGCTGCGGAAGCAGTTGAGGCTGTTGAAGCAGCACCTGTAAAAGCTTTTCAGAATCATCTTGTTCCTGTTTTAGGGTTCAGTCTGTTACAGACAGCTGAAAAGGATTTTGTCCTTTCTCCTTCTGTAAATCTTCAGTATATACGTGTTAAAACGCCGGGAGTAGAATCTCATCAGCCAGATGCAGTCGTTATTTCCGGCGGTTATTCACAAAATTATTTTACAGCCGGTCTGGGACCTGATTCTGTAAAACGTCTCCATAATATCAGCCTTATGGGAAATCTTTCCTTTGGAAAAAACAGTTTCGTTGGAATGCTTTCTTCTGGTGGAGAGGTTCCCTTTTCAAGTATTAATACTGTAAGCGGCGCATTAATGTATATGCGTCAGCTGGTTGATAATGAGCATATTGCTTTTTCTCTCGGCGGCGGTATTATGGTGGGAGATTTTGGAATCAAAATAAAGGATTTTAATATCTACGTTCTTCCTCTTCCTGTTTTCAACTTCAGCTACACAAATGATTATTTCTATGGTTCAATCGGAATGACTGGAATGCCGGGAATCAATATTACTCTTTTTCCTAAGGCAATGTTCCGCCTTAATGGTATGCTGAGCACAGCCGGCTTTAAGTCTGCCCGTGACATTACCTTTGACTGTTCACTTGCTTATTATCCTTTGTTAAAAACATCCGCAAAAGATTTCCTCAGCTTCTCTGCCGGTGTTTCAAATAGTGTTACTTCCTATAAGCTAAAAGACAAGAAGTCTTATGGATATCAGTTTTATTCAGTTTATGGACAGATTAATGCTTCTCTGGTAAATCTAAAGGCCGGTTATAATTTTGATGGAAAAAAACTTGCTGATGGAGAGGCTGTTGGAGATATGTACAAAGGTCTTTTTGCATCAGTTCAGGCAATGTATATGTTCTGATGATTTACGAGCTTTTTCATTTGTGATATACTAGTATGCGAGGTGTCACAAATGAAAAACTTCCTTGATGAAAATTTTATATTGCAGTCAGAAACCGCTCAGGTTTTATATCATAAATATGCAGAGAATCAGCCGATTTTTGATTTTCACAATCATTTGATTCCACAAGAAATTTTTGAAAACAAGCCATTGGGAAATTTAGCAAATGCCTGGCTGGATCATGATCATTACAAATGGCGTGCGATGAGGGCCGCTGGTGTGCCGGAAGAGCTTATAACCGGACATCTTCATCATAAAAGTGCTTCTGATTACGACCGCTATCTTGCTTTTGTAAAGACTCTTCAGCTTTGTCCGGGAAATCCTCTTTATCACTGGAGCCATCTGGAGCTTAAGCGCTATTTCGGAATTAATGAGGCTGTAACAGAAAAAAATGCCCGTGAAATCTGGGACAAGTGTAATGCCCTTCTTGCTAAAGGGGAGTATGGACCTCGCGGCCTGCTCGAAAAAATGAACGTGCGTGAGCTTTGCACAACCGATGATCCTCTCGACTCTCTTGAATGGCATAAAAAGCTTGCTGCAGACTGGAAGAATTGCAGGGTAAGACCTTCCTTCCGACCGGATATGATACTCAATGCAGAAAATCCTGCCTTCCCGGAATATATAAGCCGACTGCAGCAGCTGGACGGTACTCAGTTTAAATCACTTGCGGATATGATGGCAGCGCTTGCCCGCCGTATGGATTATTTTAAGGAAAACGGCTCTGTGGTCAGCGACCATTCTCTTGAAGGTGATTTTTATCTTCCGGCCACCTACGAAGATGTAAATTACATTTTTGAAAAGGCCTGGATTGGAAAGAAACTCCGTGCCGATGAGCTTGCTCAATACAAGGGCTGGGTGCTTATTGAGCTTGGTAAACTTTATGCCTTAAAAGGCTTTGTTATGCAGCTTCATATCGGTGCCCTTCGCGACAACAATGGGGCAATGCTTATCTATGCCGGAAAAAACATTGGAGAAGACAGCCTTAACGATTTTAATTTTGCGCCTCAGCTTAGTGCAGTTCTTAATGCTATTTATTCTGCGCCAGGCTGTTCTATGAGCTCGGAAAAGGCTCCGCGTACAATTCTCTACAATCTTAATCCAAAGGATAACGAAGCTCTTGCTACAATGGCGGCTAACTTCCGCAACTGTCAGTTTGGGCCGGCCTGGTGGTTCAACGACCACAAAGACGGTATAGAAGAACAGATTCGAGTTTACTCCCGTACTGCTCCTCTGGGTTGTTATGTCGGAATGCTCACAGACAGCCGCAGCTTCCTTTCTTATCCGCGTCACGAATACTTCCGCCGCATTCTCTGCAACTTTGTGGGCAACCTGGTAGAGCAGGGCGAGTTCCCCTGGAATGAAGAAAATCTGGGCGAACTGGTAAAGCGCATTTGCTATGAAAATTCAATTGAGTTCTTTAAGCAATAATATTGCCACACGGATTCGGAATTACTAACGTAATTCCATTATATTTTGTTTATGATTTTGCGTTAGCAAAATCCAATCCGTG
>CAMNGG010000147.1 GCA_946537975.1 uncultured Treponema sp.
GCAGCACTCTGGCACGGCCGTTTTAAGGAAGGCCCGGATGCTGATGCAGTAAAATTTGAAACTTCAATAAACGATGATATGCGCATGGCCTTTGTTGATATTTTTGGCAGTCAGGCTCATGCAAAAATGCTCTGCAAACAGGGCCTGATTTCCGAAGAAGAAAAAAATCAGATAGTTGATGGGCTCGAATCGATTAAAGAAGATCTGAAAAACGAAAAGCTTACCGTAGACCTTTCAGCAGAGGATATTCATTCCTTTGTTGAAGCAACCCTCACAGACAGAATAGGCGAGGCCGGCAAAAAGGTTCATACAGGCCGCAGCCGTAATGATCAGATTGCTCTTGATGAAAAGCTTTATCTCCGCTATCAGATAAAAAAGCTTGGAGATGAGCTTCTTAAACTGATTGATGTTCTTGTAAAAATTGCCTCAGAAAATAAAGATACTTTGATTCCGGGCTTTACCCACATGCAGCATGCTCAGCCTGTAACTCTGGCTCATCATGTTCTCGCCTGGGCCTGGTCCTTCAGCCGTGATTTTACCCGTTTACAGGATGCGGGAAAACGAGCAGACCTTTCACCAATCGGTTCCTGTGCTCTTGCCGGCAGTGGTCTTCCTCTGGACCGTGCTTATGAAGCCCAGCTGCTTGGTTTTGGCGGAGTAACAGATAATTCTCTTGATTCGGTTTCTGACCGCGATTATTATCTTGAGGTTGCATCAGATCTGTCGATTCTGCAAATGCATCTTTCACGTGCCTGTGAAGAAATTGTTTTGTGGTCTACAACAGAGTTTAGTTTTATTGATTTAAGTGAAAAGTGGTCTACCGGAAGTTCAATCATGCCACAGAAAAAGAATCCGGATTTTGCAGAGCTTATTCGTGGTAAAACAGGCCGTGTTTATGGTGATATGCTTGCTCTTTTCACAATGATGAAGGGGCTGCCGCTTGCCTACGACCGCGATATGCAGGAAGATAAGTCCAGCTTCTTTGAAGCTTATGATACAGTAATTTCAAGTGTTCGAATCTTTACAGAAATGGTAAGAACTGCCAGCTGGAATAAGTCTGTCATGGCAGCAGGTTGCGATGGTGGTTATCTTAATGCGACTGATATTGCAGACTATCTTGTTCGCAAGGGCATGCCATTCAGAACCGCTCACGGAGTTTCTGCAGGACTTGTTCGTATTTCAATTGAAAAGAATTGTCGTCTTGAAGAGCTTGATTTCAGCGAGTATCAGGTCGCAAGCCCTCTTTTTGGAAAAGATATTTTTGATTTGATTACACCTGAAAAGTGTGTAGAAATCAGAAAAACAATTGGTGGTCCTGCTCCATCAGAAGTTCAGAAGCAGATAGAAAAGCTTTCTGATTTTGTTAAGCAAAATACATCAAAGGGAAATGACCCTATTGGTGATTTTATATAGGAGAATATTATGAAAAAGATTATTCTTGCAGCTCTTATGGCTGCCGCAGTGCTTGCTTTAGCAGGCTGCAAAAAAACTGATAAGAAGGCAGGTGGAGATGCAGTAGCAGCTCTTAAAGCTCGTGGTACTTTTGTACTTGGTCTTGATGATTCATTCCCACCACTTGGTTTCCGCAGTGAAGATAACGAAATTGTTGGTTATGATATTGACCTTGCAAAAGAAGTTGCTAAACGCCTTGGTGTAGATTTCCGTGCTCAGCCAATCGACTGGGATGCTAAGGAAATGGAGCTGGAAACAGGTAAAATTGACTGTGTATGGAACGGCTTTACAATTACAGAAGAAAGAAAGAATGCCCTTTCCTTTACAGAAGCCTATTTGAACAATGATCAGGTTCTCGTTGTTCGCGCAGACAGCGGAATTAATTCTCTCGCTGATGCCGCAGGAAAAATTATTGGACTTCAGAGCGGTTCAAGCGCTCAGGAAGCGGTAGATGATAACGCAAAATTCTCTTCATCAATTGCAAAGACAGTTATGTTCAAGGATAACATCACAGCTTTGAATGATCTTGATATTGGTGGTGTAGACGGTGTTGTAATGGACAGCGTTGTTGCAAATTATTCTATCGCACAGACCAAAAAGCCTTTCAAGGTAATTAATGAGTCACTTGCAAATGAAGGCTATGGAATCGGCTTCAGAAAGAACGAGCCGGAGCTCCGCGATGCTGTATGGGCAATTCTTAAGGAAATGCAGAAGGACGGAACTGTAACAGCTATCAGCCAGAAGTGGTTCGGTCGCGACATTTCTACTATAAAGTAGTCTGAAAATGCCGGATAAATATATCAAAATGCTTCGGGCGATGTTCAGTGGTTCTGTAACTTCGCTTGAAGTATTTTTTCTTACGATTCTTTTTTCAATTCCTCTTGCACTTCCTATTGCTATGGGAAGAATGTCTCGTCATAAAATTTTGAGCGGAACTACAAATGTTTTTCTTCTGATAATACGCGGAACTCCTCTTATGCTGCAGCTGCTTGTAGTTTATTTTGGTCCGGGACTTTTTGTCCGCTGGCTTGTACTGCGCGGTTATGATGTAGCCTTTAAGTGGAATCGATTTGTTGCGGCAATTGTAGCCCTTTCAATCAATTATGCGGCATATTTTGCAGAAATTTATCGTGGTGGAATTGAATCCATTCCTAAAGGACAGTATGAGGCAGCAAAGGTTTTGGGTTATACGCCGGTTCAGACTTTTTTCAGAATTATTCTGCCTCAGGTAATAAAAAGAATTGTTCCAGCTATGGGAAATGAAGTAATTACTCTGGTTAAGGATACAGCTCTTGTATCTGTAATTGGTGTAAGCGAGCTTCTGATGGTAGCCAAGGAAAGACAGGGTGCCTTGTTCTCTTTTGTGCCTCTTTTTATTGCCGGAGTCTTTTATTTTATAATGAACTGGATTGTTTCAATTGCCTTCCAGAGATTAGAAAAGAAGCTTGCTTATTATAATTGAGGCTGAAAATGGAAGAAATAATCCGTGTTGAAAATATAAAAAAAACTTTCCGCGACAATCTCGAAATCCTTAAAGGTATTTCTTTTTCTGTAGAGCGGGGTGAAGTACTCAGTATTATAGGTCCAAGTGGTTCCGGTAAATCAACTATGCTTCGCTGTATTTCGCAGCTGGAGACTGTTACCGATGGAACCATTAAAATCTGCGGGCAGACCCTCGTAGAAAATGGAGTTTATGCAGATAAAAAAGCCCGTCATGAAATTATTTTGAAAAGCGGACTTGTATTTCAAAACTTTAATCTTTTTCCTCATTATTCGGTTTTAAAAAACGTTACTGCGGCCCAGATTCGTGTTTTGAAAAAATCAAAGGAAGAGGCTGAAGCTACAGCAATGGAGCTGCTAAAACGAATGGGACTGGAAGCAAAGGTTAATTCATACCCTTGTGAGCTTTCCGGAGGCCAGCAACAGCGAGTTTCTATTGCCCGTGCCCTGGCTCTTAAGCCTGAGGTTCTCCTTTTTGATGAACCAACCTCTGCCCTCGACCCTGAACTTACAGGTGAAATTCTTGCGGTAATTAAGGAACTTGCAGCTGAAAAAATGACAATGGTTGTAGTTACTCACGAGATGGCCTTTGCCCGCGATATTTCCAGCCACATAATCTTTATGGACGGCGGCGTTATTGTGGAAGAAGGCGCTCCAGAGGATGTTATTAATAATCCGAAGATGGACAGAACTAAAGCCTTCTTATCTCGTTTTACGAATGTATAGGATGTAGCCGCAAGCTATTAGCTATTAGCTTTTAGCTATTAGCTTTTTGTTAAACTTCGTTCAAACTGTAAATTAAAGTCTTGAATAAAAAATGAAAATCAATTATTATGTTGTCCTAATATACACAATAGGCGTCCTTATGCCCTTTGTGTTATAAGACAGTAAAAATTTGGTACTGGAAACAGTGCCATGGAGGATATAATGGTCAAAATCAGACTTAAGAGATTTGGTGCAGCTAAGCGTCCATGCTACCGTGTAGTTGTTCAGGACTCACAGAAGCCACGTGACGGCGTTTGTATCGAAGAAATTGGAACTTTCATGCCAATCGCACAGGAAAAGGATCAGGTTTCTATCGATATGGA
>CAMNGG010000148.1 GCA_946537975.1 uncultured Treponema sp.
TTTTGTTTAAATCATTATACTCCCACCCCTTGTGCCACAGAGCCCCAGCCAACGGGGATGATGTTGTCTGAGACTCTGTATCACAAGGGGTGAGGTCAAGAGTTTTGTAAAAAAGGCTCGGAATAATTGGGCGGGAAGTTGTAACTATTCACTTTTTTGATACTTTCTACTATAATAGGTCAAATATGATGAAGATTAAAAAATCTGGAATTGTTATCATCTCGCTGTTTTTTCTGGGGTCAATTATCCTGGGAGTTTTTTTGGGATGGTCTGTTTCTGAAACCCGCAATATAATTAATTCCGAATATATAACCGATTTTGATACCGCACTGCCTACAAAGCTTCTCGACATAAACGGCGAACTTATTACCGAGTTTGCTTCCGACGAAAAGCGCGAAATCATTGCCTACAACAAGCTTCCTCAGCAGATGATAGATGCCCTCATCACCCGTGAGGATAACGTATTCTTCGCTCATAACGGCTTTAACCTTAAAGCAATTCTCCGTGGCGTAGTCGGAGTTCTTACCCGCCGTTCGCTTGGTGGTGGTTCTACCCTCACCCAGCAGATTGCCGGAACTCTTTACTGCGACCGTTCAGACAAATCAGTTATACGAAAGCTCAAGGAATTGTGGTGGGCCATTCAGATGGAGCGCCGTTATTCAAAAAACGAAATCCTTGAGCTTTACCTTAACAAAATCTACTTTGGTGGCGGAACCTATGGTGTAAACGCTGCCTCAAAATATTATTTTGGCCACGGAGCAACAGAAATAACTCCGGCAGAAGCAGCAATTCTTGTAATTCAGCTTTCAAACCCGGCTTTTTATAATCCTTTTGATCATCCAAACGTCGCAATGGAACGTCAGAAGTATATTCTTTCTTCAATGGTTGATGCCGGCTTCCTTACAAAAGAAGCAGCAGACGAATCCTTTGAAGACTATTGGGCAAATTTCGACTACACCCGTACCTCTACTTCGGCATATATGATGCGCGATGACAAGGCTCCATGGTTTTCTGAATTTGTACGCCGTGAGCTTTCAAGCATGATTTATGGTTCTGATGATATTTACACCTCCGGCTTTACCGTAAACACAACCCTCAACCTCGCACATCAGCAGATTGCCCAGAATGTAATGGTAAAATACATTGAAGATGCCAACAAGCGCTACAAACGCGAGCATTCTTCTAAAACTGGCGTTGCGACAAACATCTATGTCCCGATGACAGAAATGCTGGCCCTGCTTTTTGACATTCCGGAACTCAAGGTAGGCGAGCAGAGAACTGAAATTGTTGCAAATAATGCCTACGTAAATCAGATAAACCCGGTGCTCGACGCCATCTCCCTTATGACGGGAACTGAAAAACTTAAGGTTAATATTGTAAACCGCGCCACCGCACTTGCAAAACAGAATGAAGAAAAAACAACCATTGAAGGAACTATGGTTGCCCTCGACCACTCAAACGGCTACATAGATGCCCTGGTTGGTGGAAGTAAGTTTGATTCTGATAATCAGTTTATCCGTGCTACACAGGCAAAGGTTCAGCCGGGTTCTACCTTTAAGCCGCTGTATTATTCAGCAGCAATCGACTCCCGCAAGTTCACTCCTACAACTCAGATTTCAGACTCAATGGTTGTATTCCACACTGCGGACGGTAAGCCTTACATTCCGCTGAACTTCCGCGGTGAATGGGAAGGAAATGTATCTGTATGGTACGCCCTTACCCGTTCTATGAACGTACCATCCCTCAAGATTCTCGACGGCATTGGCTTTGAAGCGGCAATCGACCGGGCCTCAAAGCTTCTGGGCATTCCTCAAAACGAGCTCGAAGGCCGCAGCTTCCTGCCGGTTTATCCGCTTGGTCTTGGTGTATGTTCTGTGCGCCCTATTGAAATGGCCCGGGCCTACGCAATTTTCGCAAACGGCGGTAAAGAAATTACTCCAATGGCAATCCGAACGGTTGAAGATAAAAACGGAAATGTCATTTTGAATCCTGAGCTTGACATCAGAAAGGAACAGGCTGCCAAAGGCGACAAGATTCAGGTTATAACTCCTCAGACTTCTTTTGTAATGATTAAGCTGCTTGAGCAGACTGTAAATAACGGTGGTACACTTGGTGCCCAGAAATGGCACTTTGATTATAAGGATGAAAAAGGCAGACGTTACACAATGCCAGCCGGAGGTAAAACAGGTACAACCCAGAACTGGGCCGATGCCTGGACCTGCGGTATTACTCCATATTATGCCGCCGCCTTCTGGTTTGGTTTTGATAAGCCTGGTCAGTCACTGGGTCTTAATATTACTGGTGCTACTCTTGCAGGTTTTGCCTGGGGTGAATATTTCGATAAAGTACATGCGGACCTGCCTTATAAAGACTGGATTAAGCCTCTTGATGGCGTAATTGAATGTACTGTTTGTGCAGACAGCGGAATGATTCTTACAGATTCCTGCGAGCGTTCAACAACACAATGGTATCTTGAAGGAACTCAGCCAACCGAAATCTGCCCTATCCATTCAAATTCTTCTAATTCAACCCTCGCAATTATAAGGCTTGAAAAAGAAATGTATAAATCAGGCCAGAGACTGGTATTTGATGTAGATACCTCACCGCTCACCTTCGATTTAAGCGCACCGCTTACCGGAGACTATTCTCTGGATGAAGAGGATAGTGAAACAGAAGCTTCAGCATCCGCATCAAAATTTGACTATAATGCTTTGATGGAGTAAGCCAGAAGAGGCAAGCTATGCTTGCCGACTTGCATAGATACTGTTATATTATTAGTAGGAACGATAATGCTTGTACAAATCAAAGACATAAAGATTAAAAGACGCGTTCGCAAAGACCTGGGCAATCTTGAAGATCTTAAAGACAGCATGAAAATCTACGGACTAATGAATCCGATTACCCTCAACAGCCGTTACGAGCTGATTGCGGGAGAACGTCGTCTGCAGTCTGCAATTCAGCTTGGATGGACAAGTATAAATGCTAACATAATTGATAATCTTACAGAAGTTGAACAGCTGGAAATGGAAATCGAAGAAAATAATCAGCGAAAGGAATTTACAGACGCTGAGCTTATGGAAGGCTATAAAAGACTTCAGCGGCTTCGAAATCCAAACATCTTTTATAAAATCTATCTTTTCTTTAAACGGCTCTTTCAAAAAATTGCTGATTTCTTTTCTAAAAACAGATAATTAGGCTTATGCTCTCTTACCAGCACATTTTTCACGCAGGAAATCATGCAGATATACTCAAGCACAGCGTACTTATTTATACTCTTAATTCCTTAAACAAAAAAGATAAGCCTTACACCTTTTTTGACACACACGCCGCAAGCGGGCTTT
>CAMNGG010000149.1 GCA_946537975.1 uncultured Treponema sp.
ACAGCAAGAGAGGCAAAATCAAGTGCTTTATCAAGCTTTTCAGCAGAATGATAGTATTCAGCCAGCTGGTTATATGCATCAATACAGTTATAGGAATCAGCTCTATATAAATTAAAGAATTTTTCCATTGAATCTTTTTTATTTGAAGCTATTGTTCCTTTCATAGAACGTTTTAGAGCCGAATCACGATAATTATTATCTTCTGCAAGAATATTCAAAAGTCTTGTTTCCATCTTCGGAAAATCACCCTGCAGACGGCTTATATCTGCCAGCATATAAAGAATTTCATACTTTTCATCCGGAATATCAAGTACATCTGCCCTCTTCAAGGCCATCATATAATATTCTTCTGCATAAGTATATTCGCCTTCGAGCTTATAAATATCTCCAATTATTTTTTGTGCTTCAGGGAAATCTTTTGAATTTTCAAGATATTCAAGAAGCTTTGTTATAGAATTATCGAAATAGTCTTTTCCTTTTTTCTTAATATAATATTCGATTATACCTGCAGTTTCGTATTCCTTTCGATCATTCAGAACATTTAATACAGGATCAAGATGATCACCAGCTGCCTGAACTCTTTTAGCAGATAAAGAATTTTTCAGTTTATTAATCTGATTTTCAATCCTTTGGTTTCTATAAAGAATAGCATCCTCTGAATATTTTAATGCTTTACCATAATCCTGAGCATCCATTGCTTCGATTGCTTTACGATAGGCCGCAACACTTTCATCAACCTTGGTTACCTTCTCTGCGGCAATGAGATTAAAACAAATTCCAGAAAGTAAAAATATTAAAATAATTTTTTTCATAAATATAAAATCTCACAAGTAAGTCCGAGTTTGTTTCGGAAGCTATTACAAAGAATTCAATTCTTCTTCAAATACTTTATCGGCATCTTTTGCTTCTATCGTGCGTACAATTTTACCTTTTTTAAAGATTATTGCTTTATCCTTTGTTCCGGCAATTCCAAGATCTGCATGACGGCCTTCACCAGGACCATTAACAACACAGCCCATTACAGCAACAGTTATATCTTTGTCCATAGCCAAAAGACGATTCTGCCAGCGGTCTACAAAGGCATGAACATCAAAGCCTATACGTCCGCAACGTGGGCAGCTTACAAGTTTTACGCCACCTGCTCTTTTACCGCATTCCTTTAGAATATTGATTCCGGCTACAACTTCGTTTTCTGGAGATGAAGAAAGGCTTACGCGAATTGTATCTCCAATTCCTTCATTTAATAAGGTTGAAAATGCAATGCTTGATTTTACAATTCCGCCGATAAGAGGCCCTGCTTCTGTAACTCCAAGATGCAGGGGATTATTATACTTTTCAGCATAAAACTTATTGCATTGTATAGTTTCGTTAACATCTGAAGATTTCATACTAACTACATACTGATCAAATTTAAGCTCTTCAAAAATTTCAGCTTCACGAGCTGCTGTTTCACAAAGTCCCTGAGCCCTTGGCATTCTACCTGCAGCAATTTCTTCCTGTAAGTCTTTTGGAAGGCTGCCGCTGTTTATTCCTATTCTGATTGCAACTCCCTTTTCCCGGCAGGCTTCAACTACAGTACGGGTATTTTCAACAGAACCAATATTTCCCGGATTGATACGGATAGCAGCAACGTTTCCCTTAAGGCATTCAAGAGCCAGTTTATAATCAAAATGGATATCTGCTACAAGCGGCATAAGTGTACGCTCAGCAAGCAGGCAAAGTCCCTGAGCACTAGGAATATCAGGTACGGCAAAGCGGACAATATCACAGCCAATCATGCTTAAATCATTGAGTTCGCGCAAAATCCTGTCCAGCTTTTCATTATCCGTGGCGAGGTCAGTTATCCCCTCCTTCCACATAGTCTGAACAGAAACAGGTGCCCCGCCACCAATCGCAATACGTTTAGTAATTCCCTTTCCGCCAAGATAAACAGTTTTTGTAGTCATAATAATATTATAACATATACCTTCTTTAAAAAAAAGATTCCCCGCAGTCCTTTTATAAACCCAAGTACCAACGGGGAATGGAATAGCTTTTATATCCCACCAAAGTGAGCTATGGTGTAAAAAGTGATTTTACGGTATTTGCCTGAAAAAATAAAAACCTGTGGGACGCAGGCAAAATAAAAAAGAGGGCCCCAGGGTAAATAAAAATCAAGCGAAGCGAGATTTTTATGGGGACCCTGGGAGATTGCTTTTTTAGTTTTGCCGTCGCTGGGACCCGCAGGTTTTTATTTTTTCAGGTTAGATTTCTTTTATTAAGCAATCAATGAGAATACCATAGCGAACAATGCTACAGATTCACAAAGACCAACTACCATGATGTACTGAGCGAAACCTTTTCCTGTTTCACCAAGAGCATCAGAAGCTGCTGCACCAGCCTTTCCCTGAGCAATAGCAGAGAAACACATAGCAAGACCAGAAGCAATACCAAGTCCAAGAGCAAAACCAGGTGACATTTCACCGCTTGCTACCTTTGGCTTCATTGCAATATTCATCAAAAGGAAGCCGTAAATAGTCTGTGTAAGTGGAGCACCAGCAAATACAGTCAGGATAAATGGAGCTGGTTTATTGTTGATATAACAGCGTTTCCAAGCTCCGATTGCTCCCTGTCCGGCAATTCCAATACCAATTGCTGAACCGATAGCAGCAATACCCATACAAACAGCAGCACCAATGTAACCCCAAAGTTCCATAATTATTCTCCTTTAGTCCAACTTTCGGACTTAATTTCATATTTTAGACTGCCAACTGGCAGTATCTCACTAATTTATCACGATGTTTGAGTGCTGTTTTCAGCACTCAAACTCGTAGATAAACAAAATGCTATGCATTTTGTTTATCCGCAAACGGCTGATACTTTACACCACTCCAGCTCATTCCAATGTGTGTACAGAACTCCAGTGTGTTCAAACGTACACCATGAACGATTACCGAAAGCACGTTCAAAATCATGTTTAAGCCATGGCCAAACACGAGCAGAACGATTGCCGCAATGAACAGAATTGCATGTCCCAGAATCGGGCCCGCAAGAGTGTTTACGGTATTCGAAATTGCAGCACCCGCAAGACCAACGGCCCAGAGACGGATGTATGAAACAATATCACTGAATACGTTTACAACACCAAGCAGAACAGAAATTATGTTCTTACAGCTTTCAAGTACAGAAGCTCCAATACTGCCTTCGTAATTTGCAAATACAAAACTCATTGCAAAACCTACAGCAATAAGGCTTACTTCTATATATCCAACAGGAATATCGTTGATATAGCCCAGCATTGGGAATACCTTTCCATTTACAACCATTGCAAGTACAACCCAGAACATACCAACCAGCTGTAAAAGTGAACCAAGGTCACCTAATACTTTAAGACCTTTCTTATCTGCAATATTTCTGATACCTGCTTTTATATGTGCTACACAAAGCTGAATTAAAGCAAGTGAGAAACAGAAAATCTGCAGATTCTGATCTTTTGTAAGATATACCGACGGATCATTATTCCATGGTACAAACCATTTAGAATCTTCATATGCACCGGAAATCCACGGGATAGAAAGATTTACCAGTTTTTCAGGCAGCATATCAGCCGGGATTCCAAACCAGGTACAGGTTACGGCACCCCAAACAACGGTTGCCAGAGAAACAAGCAGGAAGAGTCCGAATGCCGCAGGTATCTTCTTTCCTGAAAGCTTTGTTTTAAGCATAAGGAAGAGAATTAATACTGCAACAAGGGCACCGTATCCGCCGTCTCCAAAAATCATAGCAAAGAAGATTGTAAAGAACAGGAGGAACCAGCCCGAAATATCAAATTCATGATAGCCAGGAACAGTACCCAGGAAGTCTGTAAGCGGATAAATCAAGCTTACAAGCTTATTGTTCTTAAGCTTTGTCGGAACCTCAGTATCTTCGTCCTCTGGGTCTGCGTAAGCAAGAGCCCATTCGTTTGCAGAACAGCAGCGCTTAAAATCTTCCATATCTGCAACCGGAACATAGCCTGTAAGCCATGCAAGGTCGTTTTCACTTCCTTCTTTATCACAGCCTATACCGCTATTGATATTTTCAAATTCAATGTCGCTTTCCAAAGCCTTTTTATAGGCAGAAATTGCAGGAACATATTTTGCGTTCTCTACATAGAAAGCCTGAATCTGATCCAGTTCTTTTTCATCCGCAAGAATTTCTTTCTGCAGAAGCTTTGTTGAAATACGTGGTAATGGTACTTCAAAGGCTTCCGGCAGAAGTTTTTCCGGACGACCTTCCCCGCCATTTACGATAAGGAAGCGGACAGTTTTCTTGTCGTTATTAACAAGAATAGTTTCCAGGTCAGGATCAATGAGGCTGTATTTTTCCGCATTGATTTCGTAAAGTTTAAGTGTAATGCCTTTTTCTGCAAGGAAGTCTAAATCTTCGTTAGATACATCGCCCCAGGCAGTAAAGCGGTCGAGCTCTGTAGTATCTGCAGAAATTTCTTCCATAAGCTGCTTTTTGCGTTCTGATTTAGCTACAACTTCTTTACAAAGTTCAATTACCTTTTCATCAGAAAGCTTTGGTTCTGAACCTTTCTTCACCTTAGGAAGCTTGATTTCACCGAGAATAGACTCGGTAAGCATTGCGTTATTTGAATATTCTTTAAAGGCTGTAAGCTTTTCACTTGCACCATCTATTTTTTCAAGATGAACAAGACCGATTTTTCTTAAAGCCTTTAACGCCTCTTCTTTTTCCTTATTGAGAAGGACTACAGAGACTTTTTTCATTGGTTCAATCATTTGCCAGCCTCCTGTTCTTCATCAATTTTTGCCTGCAGCTTTTTCTTAGAAATCTTACTGCGTACTACGGCTGCAACCTGTTCATCACCAAGGTAAACGGTAATCTTTTTGATGTTTGCCTTAGTTTCAGGAATCTTAACCTTTTCGAACAGATTTACGCGCTGTGTTGTTGTGCGGAGCTCCTGACTGAGTAAGCGAACCTGCTC
>CAMNGG010000150.1 GCA_946537975.1 uncultured Treponema sp.
ATAAGACTTAAGAAGCTTTCTATTGAATATCTTGCTAAAGATACCGGCAAGAGCACAGACAAAATTGCCGAGGATATTGAGCGAGACTTTTTTATGTCAGCAGCTGAAGCGGCAGAATACGGTGTAATCGATCAGGTTATGCCTTCAAGAAAATAAGACATCTCGCGTCATTCCGAACTTGTTTCGGAATCTCAAGTTGTCGAGATGCTGAAACAAGTTCAGCATGACGTACCTATGGAGACTTATATGAAACGATTTGGAAATAATAACGACGTTTACTGCTTTTTCTGCGGAAGCACAGCCGGTAAAGACCGCAAACTCATTACAGGCCCAAGTGGAAATACATTTATCTGTGATAAGTGTGTAGCAATCTGTCAGGGCATTTTAGACCAGCAGGAAGCAGACGTAACTCCTATTGAACTTAAGGATGTACCTACTCCACGCGAGTTTAAGGAATATCTTGATTCTTACGTTGTAGGTCAGGAAGAAGCAAAAAAGACTCTTTCTGTAGCCGTTTACAACCACTATAAAAGAATGTCAGTTTCGGCTGCCAGCCAGGCCGCAGAAGATGCTGTAAAAATTGAAAAATCAAATGTTCTTTTGATTGGACCAACCGGAAGCGGAAAAACGCTGCTTGCCCGTACTCTTGCACAGCGCCTTAAGGTTCCATTCGCAATCGCAGATGCAACAACTTTGACTGAAGCCGGCTACGTTGGTGAAGATGTTGAGAACGTTCTTCTTAAACTCATCAACGCCGCAGACGGAAACATTGAAGCCGCTGAACGTGGAATTATTTTTATTGATGAAATTGATAAGATTGCCCGCAAGAGCGAAAACACCTCTATTACCCGTGATGTAAGCGGTGAAGGTGTTCAGCAGGCACTTTTGAAGATTATTGAAGGTACAGTTGCAAGCGTTCCTCCACAGGGCGGCCGTAAGCACCCTAACCAGGAAATGCTTCAGATAGACACAACTAACATCCTCTTTATCCTTGGTGGAGCTTTTGTTGGTCTTGATAAGATTATTGAACAGCGTGTTTCTTCTCACGCAATGGGCTTTGGCTCACAGGTTGGCCAGATGTCTGATGAAGACAAGATGAAGCTCTTGAATCAGGTTACTCCGGATGACCTTGTAAAGTTCGGTTTGATTCCAGAGCTTATCGGCCGTATGCCGATTACCTGCGCCCTCAAAGAGCTTACCCGCGACGACCTTGTAAGCGTACTCACAGAACCTAAGAATGCCATCACAAAGCAGTTCCAGGCATCATTTAATATTGATGATGTAAAGCTTGAGTTTGAAAAAGACGCCATTGAAGAAATCGCTGATGAGGCAATCCGTCAGAAAACCGGTGCCCGCGGCCTTCGTACAATCGTAGAAAAAATGCTTATGGACGTAATGTTCAAAATCCCGGATATCAAGGGAAAGAAAACCTTTACCGTTACAAAGAAGATTGTTCAGGGTAAAGAAAAGAACATTGAAAGTCTCATAAAGACAGACACCGCGTCTATCGAAAGCGCTTAGGCTCATAAATTACGCGAGGCTCTCCTCCATGGCAGACGTTTTTTCAAAGCTTTCTGAAAATCTCAAGGCCAGTCTCACTTCTCTTGGAATCACCTCGCCTACAGCAGTTCAGGCTCAGGTAATTCCTCATATTCTTGAAGGAGAAAACATCCTTTTTGAATCAGAAACCGGAACCGGAAAAACCTTTGCTTATCTCTTGCCCCTTATCAACAAGCTGGAAAGTTTAGACGACCACCAGAGAGTCCGCATAATTGTAGTTGCTCCAACCTTTGAACTGGCATCCCAAATCAACAGCGCCTGTAAATCAGTTACCAGTCACAAGTCAGCACTTATGATTGGAGGAGCCCCTCTTAAACGCCAGATTGAAACGCTTAAAGAAAAACCTGAAATCATAATTGGAACGGCAGCCCGCCTTGTTGAACTGATTCATCTTAAAAAGCTTAAGGTTGAAGGCCTTATGGCTGCAGTTTTTGATGAAACAGACCGCCTTGTAAAAAAAGAAGCTCTTGAAGATACTTCTAATTTCCGAAACCTGCTGCCGGCCGGAACTCAGATAATTGCCTGCACAGCTACAATCAGTAAGCAGACAAAAATCTTCTTTGCGGATGCAAAAAATATTATACTTCCGCCGGAGGATGTCCTTCGCAAGCGCATCACCCACTGGGCTATTTACGCAGAAAACCGGGACAAAATCGACACACTGCGAAAATTCCTGGCTGCTGAAAATCCTACAAAGGCCCTCATTTTTACTTCCCGCGCAGATCAGGTTGAAAACATATACAACAAGCTTACATATAAAAAGATTGCCTGCGCTGCCCTTCACGCAAAAACCGACAAGCAGAAGCGTAAGGCCGCTATAGACCGTTTCCGCAGCGGCAAGGAAAAAATCCTTATTACAAGTGACCTGGCCGCCAGGGGCTTGGATATTCCGGAAATCTCTCATATAATTCAAATGGACTTCCCTCAGGATGAAGATTTTTTTATCCACAGAAGCGGAAGAACAGCCCGTGCCGGAAAAACCGGTATAAATGTCGTAATTGGAGACGAATGGGAAATGCGTCATTTTGCCCAGCTGGAAAAAAAGCTTGGCATTACCGTTTACCCAAAGGAAATTCGCAACGGTAAGGTTGTAAGTCCTGCTGTTTATGATGATAATCAGGATTAAAAATGTCAGATAATAAAAAAATCAAAATCGCAATAGATACCCTTGGCGGAGACCATGGAAAATCAGGCTTCGGCTCTTACATATTATATTTTATTTCTAATCTTCCAAAGGATTTACTCTCCCAGCACAATATAGAAATTGAACTTTTTGGTACTGAAGAAGACCGATATACCTTTACATCAGGAACTGATATTCCTTATTCCGCAATAAAACTTCTGGAAACACCAAAGGCTCTTCGCCGCTGGTATAAATATCATGCTAACCGTTTTATCAAAAAGCATGGCTACGATGCGGTAATATACCCAAGCGCAAATAAAATGCTGCCACGAAGGTTTAAGGGGCATACAGGGCTTGCGGTTATTAACAGCATTTTGTCGTCGAATATTTCTGAGATGGACAGAAAATCCCGCCGTCAGTTAAAAAAAGGAATTCTTCATGCACACAAGCTTATTGCGGCTTCAAATTATATAAAAGAAGATTTAGTGAGCCTTGGTGTTTCGGCCGACAAAATCACTGTAATTCATAACGGAATTGACCACAAGCTCTTCTTCCCTATGGCAGATATTTTTGATGATGAAATTGTAGATATCAAACCTTTCGCAATTAAACGCCCTTATTTTGTTTACGGTTCTACCCTTTCAAGTCCCGAAAAAAAACATATTGAGCTTATAAAAGCCTTTGAACTTTTTAAGAAAAATACAGGTTCCCCACATCGTCTGGTTTTAGCCGGCAACGACGGCCCCTACGCAGAAGAAATTCACAAGGCAGCCTTCGATTCACGGTACGCAAGTGATATTTTTCTTACCGGCTTTTTCCCACACGAAAACTTTGCCCGCCTCTACGGTGGAGCAGAAGCCTGTCTCTTTCCTTCTGTAAATGAAGGAGTCGGTCTTCCTATTCTGGAAGCCATGGCCTGCGGAATCCCGGTAATCTGCAGCGACAAAGGTGCCTTAAAAGAAATCGGCGGCACCGCCCCCCTCTACTACAATCCGGATAAAACAGATGCCACAGATCAGCTGGCCCTGAATATGCAGAAGGTTACCGAAGACAAAGAACTCCGGGACAATATGATTACCGACGGCATTATGTGGGCTAACGAGTTTAACTGGGAAGAAACAGTAAAAAAGACTTTAGAAATACTACTTTAAAGGAAAGCAGAAATTCGGTATAATTAAAAGACTTAACTTAGAGGTGAATTGTGTTTTTAAAAAGTCTTGATATATTCGGATTTAAATCTTTTGCTGACAAAACTCACATTGATTTTGCTGAGGGTATTACTGCCCTGCTCGGACCTAATGGTTGTGGAAAGAGTAATGTTGTAGATGCAATCAAATGGGTACTTGCTGAACGCAATTCGAAAAATCTCCGTGCAGAAAAAATGGAAGACGTTATTTTTAACGGTACTGAACGTCGTCCTGCCCTCAATACTGCAGAGGTTACTCTCACTATCGCTAACGACAAGGGACTTCTCCCTCTTGATGAAGAAGAAATCGCAATTACCCGCCGACTTTATCGTTCCGGCGATGCTGAATATTTTATTAATAAACGTCCGGCAGGCCCTACAGAAATCCGCCGACTTTTCATGGATACTGGTGTTGGTAAGGCAGCCTACTCTGTTATGGAGCAGGGAAAAATCGACCAGATTCTTTCGAGCAAGCCGGAAGACCGCCGCTATCTTTTTGAAGAGGCCGCAGGTATCAGCCGTTCAAAGGCCGAGGTTGCCGAAGCAGAACGCGAGCTTGAACGAACCCGCCAGAACATGACTCAGATTGAAATTGCCATGGGGGAAATCAAACGTCAGTACGATACCCTTAAAGTTCAGTCTGAAAAAACAATCAAATACCGCCAGTTCAAAGAAGAAATCTACAGCTGCGAGCTGGACCTCACCCTTCTTCGCCTTAAAAACTTTGTAACAGATAAAGCCCGTCACGAAGAAGAACTTAAAAAAGTTCAGGAAAAACGCGACAAGGTTCGTCAGGAAATTGAAGAAATCAACAATACAATTTCCGAAAACATGGACAAGGTAAAAACCTTAAATGAAGAGCTTTACGCAAAACAGGCAAATCTTCTCGCAATCGGCCAGGAAAAAAACGGTAAGGTTGAGCTTATCAAACAGCAGAATCAGCAGGCCCTCATAATTAAGGAAAAGCTCAATACTCTTGAAGCAAAAAAGAACGCCATTCAGGAAAGAATCGATTCTGTTCAGGAAGAAATTGATGACGCAAACGCTGCTCTTCATGAAAAAAATAAGCAGCTTACAGATATTAAAAATAACATTCAGTCCTTTCAGCAGAATATTGAAACAAGCAGCAGTCAGATTACAGACAACGACCGCAAGGCCGACTCACTCCGCCAGCAGATAGCAGAGCTCGAAGAAGAACGCGCTGCCCTGCAGAAAGAGCTTGCCGCTATTACAGAAGACATAGTTTCCATGCTTGATGCAAAGCTTAAGGATGCGGGCTTTTCTGAAGGTGCTCTCCGTCTTGCAAAAGAAGAGCTTGAACAGAGCTTCGCAAAGCTTAAAATTTATCTGGACGGTCGTAAAAATATTTTCGCTGATCAGGCAGCAAAAAAACTTAATGCAGAAGAAGCCGCAAAAACAGTTTCTGAAGCAGTTGAAGCCTTTGAAGAAGCCGGCCGCCAGATGTCTGAAGTTGAAGCTGCCCTCAAAAAATATCAGGATGCATCTCCTGCCTTCATTACAGAGTTCCTTTCGCCTGAAGGAATCATGACTAAAAAGCGTGGCATTGATGAAAAAATAAATCAGAACCGTACAAGAGTTGATGATATCAATAATCAGATTAAAGAGCTTCATTCTAAAAATACTGAGCTTACAGCAAAAATCAATGAGTACCGGGAAACCCTGCAAAAGCTTAAGATTAACGAAACTCAGATGCAGGAACAGATTGCCGCAAGTCAAAATCAGATAAGTATGCTCAATCGTCAGCTTGCGACAGAACAGGCCACCCTGCATGAAGCAGAAGACGAGCTTTACGCTGAAACAAAACGCGCAGACGAAATCAACGAGCAGATTCAGACTTATCAGGATGAGCTTGCAGAAATTGAATACCGCGGTAAAAAGCTTGCCGAAGAAATGAACAAGCTCGACGAAGAGATAGCCAAGGCTAACAAGAGCGTTTCAGGTAAGAGCGACACCCTCGACAAAAAACGTGAAGAACAGAATAAATACCAGGAGCAGTACGAACGCCTTTCTCTTTCCCTCAACTCTGCCGACAACGATATTCGTAACGTTAAGCAGAACTTCCAGGATCAGTATTCACGCGACCTTATGGAATTTGAAGAGCGAATGTACAAAATTACAACTCCTGCTGTAGAGCTCCGTGAAAAGCTGGCTGAGGCTAAAAAGGCTTTCCAGTCTCTGGGTTCTGTAAACCTTATGGCTCCGGAAGAGTTCAACGAGGTAAAGGAACGCTACGA
>CAMNGG010000151.1 GCA_946537975.1 uncultured Treponema sp.
TGATGGACGCAATCCGTGGCTGCAGCCGCGACAGTGTAAAGCTTCTTTTGGGCTATGGGGCTAATCCTAATGTTCAGGAAGTAAATGGTCAGAATGCATATCATGAAGCGGCTTACATGGCAGATATTGATATTATCAGACTGATTAGAACAGCAGGTGGAAATCCACTTTCGCGCGATAAGCAGGGAAATACTCCTTTCTCAATTGTTGTTAAAAAGGATATAAATGTAATCCGCGAGGTGCTTGGAAATAATTATACAATTACTGATAGTGATGGAAATACACCAGTTCACATTGTTGTAAAGGCTAATGCTTCTGATGACCTGCTTCAGACTTTGATTGATGAAGGTTACCCGGTAGATACAAGAAATGCAGACGGCTATACAGCCCTTAATTATGCAATTGAAAATGATGATGTAAAGACCGCCCTTGTACTTCTTGAGAATGGCGCAAATCCATTCCAGCAGATTGATAAGAAAGGAAAGAACGGAATCTCTATTGCACTTGAAAAAAACAATAAGAAGATGATTTCTAACATTGTAAAATATGCCGGAAAGATGACCGACGTACAGGGAAATACAATCCTGCATTATGCGGCTAAGACCTGTAGTCCTGAAATGGTAAAAACTTTGATTTCTTATGGAATTGATAAGAGTGTGAAGAATGTCAGCGGTGATACTGCTTATACGATTGCCGTTAGATGGAAGAAGCCGGATGTTGCGGCCTTGTTAAAATAATAAACCACACGGATTGCGGCTTGAAAATGAAATGTCAAGCCGCAAAACGAGTGAGTCAAGGCTTTAAGCAAAGCGTGCCTTGACCACTCGTATTCGAAACGACTAACGTCGTTTCCTTTTTTTATAGATATTCTGCGTTAGCAGAATCAAAATCCGTGTGGCAAAAATAATTATTCAGCTTCGCGAGAAAGCATGAGGTTTGTAAGAATACCAAGGATAAGTGCGCAGGCAACAGTACGAATTTCAACTGCGCCGAAGCTTACTACCATTCCGCCTACACCGGTAATAAAGATAACCGATGCAACGAAGAGGTTGCGGTTCTTGTTCAAATCTACAGTCTGGAAAATCTTAAAGCCTGAAACAGCGATGAAGCCGTAGAGGGCAATACAAACACCACCCATTACACAGCTAGGAATTGTCTCAAGGAAGGCTACGAGAGGACTGATCATAGAGAAGATGATACATGCAAAAGCACAGCCCCAGATAGAAACTGTAGAAGCGTTGCGGGTAATTGCAACACAGGCAATTGATTCGCCATAAGTTGTGTTAGGACAACCACCGAAGAAGGCACCTGCAATAGAACCTACACCGTCACCAAGCAGTGTGCGTGTAAGACCAGGCTCCTGAAGAAGATCCGTTCCTACAATGCTTGAAAGGTTTTTATGGTCTGCAAGATGTTCAGCAAATACTACAAAGGCAACTGGCACATAAGCTGCAAAAATAGCAATAAGGTATTTTCCGGTTACAGCCTGAAGTCCTTCGCCACCGCCCAGCATAAAGGTGAATTTTGGAAGGGCAAAGATACCGCAGTTTTTAAGGGCGCTGTAGTTGATTACTACCATTTCAGGGTTGTTCAAAGCGTAACCCATCAAAGCAAATAAAGAAGCACAAAGATAACCTGCAAGAATACCAATGATAAAAGGAATGAGACGGCCCATCTTTTTGCCGTAAGTAGAGCAGAGCATTGTAACTGCAAGTGTTACGAGACCGCATACAAGGCAGATGTAAGTGCTTCCGCCTTCTGTGCTTGACTTCATAAGGTCGCCAACGGCATTGCCGGAAAGACTCAAACCAATAATGGCAACAGTAGGACCAATGATAACCGGAGGCATGAGCTTAGAAATCCAGTTTACACCGCAGAACTTAACTACAATTGCGATGATTACATATACAAGACCTGCCATGAGGGCACCAATGATAAGACCCCAGTAGCCGGCCTGTTCTGTAAGACCGAGAGTTGCGGCACCTGCAAAGGCACTGAACATAGAAGGCAGGAAGGCAAATGAGCTTCCAAGAAAAACAGGGCTTGAGCTCTTTGTAAAGAGAAGGTATACGATAGAGCCAATACCTGCTCCAAAAAGAGCCGCAGAAGCCGAAAGATTGTGACCTACAACTGCTGGAACTGCGATTGTTGCGGCCATGATTGCCAGAAGCTGCTGTAATGCAAACAGAACAACTTTACCGAATTTTGGTTTGTCTTTGATTCCGTAAATCAAATCCATTTTATACTCCTTTTTCTTTATTTGTATAATTATAATGCCATAGATTAGGGAATTCAATAATTACTGCTCAGGGATTTCAAAAGTTCTCATAATTCCTTTGCCTTTTACGTCGCATTCTTCCATACGGCATTTGAGATAATGCCCCGGACTTTCAACGAGATCTTTTACGGCTTGTGTGATGCGGATGTGACCCGGACGGCAGGCAGATTCCATACGGCTGGCAACGTTTACTGTATCACCCCAAATATCATAGATAAATTTATTTTTTCCGATTACACCTGCAATAACAGGACCCGAGTTCAGACCTATTCTGATATTGAATTTGATAGTTGCGGTTTTATTGTATTCAGCGAGATCTTTGTACATACCGGCCGCAAAACGCAGCATTGTTTCTGCATGTTTTTCGTTTGGAGTTGGAACTCCGCAGGCTGCCATATAGGCGTCTCCAATTGTTTTGATTTTTTCTACTCCCATTCTGGCAGCCCGCGCATCAAAACGGGAGATGAGGGCATTAAGAGAGCTTACGATATTGTCTGCCGATTGTGAGCTTGTGGTTTTTGTGAAGCCGACAATATCAGAGAATAGAACAGTGACATTTTCATAACGGTCGGCTATTGTTTTTTCGCCGCCTAAGCCCTTCATTCTTTCCGCAATAGATGTAGGCAGAATACTCTTAAGAAGGCGGTCTGAATCATCCTTAGCCATCTGAAGTTCAACAGTTGCCATCTGAATCTGGGTTTCGAGCATAAGCTGGCGTTTTCTGTTTGTGCGGATAACTGTATAGAAGGTGAAAGCTGTAAGACCAAGAAACAGAATAACCAGACCTATCCAGAAGCTGTAACGCTGATAAATAAAGGGTTTTTGAATAAAACGTACCTGGGCAGGCTGGGCAGAGGTTTTTTCATCTGCATTTATGATATTTACATAAAAACAGTAAGAGCCCGGCTTAAGGTTTGTATAAGAAACCGTACGTGAGGAAGTGAGTTCCGAATAATCAGAATCAAAGCCTTCAAGTTTGCGGGTAAATTTATTCTGCTCACTGGCAATAAAGCTAAGACCAGTGTATTTTATATCAATGTGCTTGGTTCCAGGCGGAACAATGATAGTTTTATTAAAATCATAATATTCCTGGTCATCAACTTTGACACTTTGGATTTGAACAAGAGGCAGAACATTTTTATTCTGAATTTTGAGAGGATCGTAAAGGGCAAAGCCGTCTGTCATTGTAAACCAGAGCCGGCCATGCTTGTCTATCATACTGAGGGCAGTGGAGTTTGCGCCACTGGATTTCAGACCATCATTTTGTGTGTAGGATTTACAGTTGAGGGACTGACGATTACCCTCTGCAAGATTATAGAAATTTTCAAAAGGGGCGGAAGAAATACCGCGGTTGCTTATCATCCATACAATATTATTCTGGTCTGGAATCATCTGGAAAATTGAGTCGGATGGAAGCCCTTCGGAGGAGGTGAAGTTGAAGATTTTTGTTCCCTGAAAGTAGTTTTCAATATCAGTTGTAAGCATGGAAATGCCGGTACCTGTACAAACCCAGAAGTTATCTTTTTTATCCTGGGTGATTTTGAAAATTACATTACCGGCCAGACCTTCCTGAGTGGAAAACTTTTTGACGATTGTGTAATTGTTAAGAATGTAGATTCCGCCGCCGTCTGTCCCAATCCAGATTTGCCCAAGCTTGTCTTCGTAAAGACACATTATGTATTCATTGTCAAAGCCGTCTGAGGCAAGAAAATTTTTTATTGTACCGTCAGCTTTTACAAGCGAGAGTCCGGTGGTCGTGCCTATGTAGAGGTCTCCGTTTTGCGCCGTAAGAGAAACACGGGTTTTATTTCCCGCAATTCCATCGTCTGTTGTCCAGGAAAGTATGCCGTCTTTTGTCCATCTTACCTGGGCAGGCTTTGTGTAACAGTTTACAAGAAGGTCTCCGTTTTGAGCCAGAGCAATGTGGCGAACTCGTGTGTTTTTGCAGAAATCAGTAAGCTCATTGTGAATGAGTACCTGGTCGTTATTATAGCAGAGAAGCCCTTCATCTGTACCAACCCAGATATTTCCGTTATTATCCTCGCAGATTGCGTTTACACCGGTGTCAAGAACAGTCATTCTGAATTTTCCAGGACTGATTTTGCCGATGCCTTCTGAATCTGTTGTAACCCAGATATTTCCTTCACGGTCTTCAAAAAGCTTGTTGATGGTGCTGTTCATGATAGATTTTCCACCTTCATAGCTGATGTAGTTGCCGTCCTTAAAAATTACAATTCCTTTATGAGTTCCAAACCATATGGTGCCGGTTTTATCGCAGTAAACCTCATAAGTCGGGGTGTTGTCGAGAATAGTTCCGGATTCAATCTTTGTGACTTTTCCGTTTGAAAACTTTACAAGTCCTTTTTCACTCAGACCGAACCAGAAGTCTCCGTTTATATCCTGTCCCAGGCCTGAAATAATATAATCACCGAATTCATCAAGTATAGTTGCCTGCTGGAAGGTATCTTCGTTGAGGGTATAAAGGCCCCTCGCATTAGAGGTTACCATCCAGATTTTTTCAGAAGTATCCTTGTAAAGCTGTGAAACAAGAACCGTATTCGCATCTTCTGCACCTATAATTACCGGACTTTTAAATTGTCCGTCAGGTGTAAGATATACAATACCGCTTGAAGTTCCAATCCAGATATTGTGATGGCGGTCTTCAGCAAAGGCACGGATAGAATTGTTAGGAAGACCTTCAGTGGTAGTGTAGTATGCAGTAGAAGCAGGAGAGTCACCTTTCGCAGGAATGATTTTTTGAATTCCTTCATCATTTGAACCAACCCAGAGATTGCCCTGGGAATCGAGAAAGATGGAGCGGGCAGAAATAAAGGAATAGTTTTTATTTGAATATTTATTGATGTTTTCGAATTCGTAGCCGTCAAAGCGAACTAGACTTTCGTAGCTTCCAAAGTACATATAGCCGTCTTCAGATTGTATTACATCAGAAAGAGAGTTGCCCGGAAGACCGTCTGTACTGGTCCAGGTTCGGGTTACATAATTATCCAGTTCTGAAAACTGAGCATAAAGATTTACCGGTAAAAGGAATAAAGCTGAAAGCAGTATGCGGAATAATTGTTTTCTGTTCATATATAATAGTATATACCCGCGATTATCTGATTACAAGAAATTATGCTGTAAAAAAATAATGTTAACTGGCTTTTTAACTTCAAATAAAACTTGTTTTTGACCCATACTTTGATTATCTTATAAATAGAAAGTGTTTATAGAAAAATCAAAAGCCTTTAAGGAGGTTATTTTTGGCTGATTTTTTTGATTATCTTGACTGGCGGGGCGATCTGACTTTTGATATTGTTCCTTTTAATAAAATTGATGCTCTATTACTTTCACAAATCTCTTATACAATCCTTGATGGAGTTGTCTGCAAATCCTTTTATGAAAAGAAAACTCTGGCCCAGGTTGCAAAAGATTTTTCTGATTTGCCTGATTCTGAAGAACGTATAAATATCGGCTTTTTAATTAACGACAGAACCACAGAGCTTATGATGAGAAGTGCAGAAACTGCAAGATTCAGAAATATTGAAGTATGTGGCTTCAGAAATATCTATAGCGAAGAAAATGTTGAACAGTTTGCCGCTTTGACATTTCTGATTAATGGAAAAAATGTAATTACCTTCCGGGGAACTGATGATACGATTGTAGGCTGGAAGGAAGATTTTAATATAGCCTGGCTTCCTGAAATTCCAGCACAAAAGGATGCACTTGAATATTTCAGCGAGGCTTGTCAGTCACTGGACGGGGATTTTATCCTGGCAGGACATTCAAAAGGGGGAAATCTCGTAATTAATACGGCGGTTCGTTGTGGAGAAGCCCTGCAGAATCGAATCAGTGAAATTTATAATTTTGATGGTCCAGGTTTCAGCTCTGACTTCTTTGAAAGTCCCGAATATAAGGCAGTGGAGAAAAAAATCCTTTCTTTTTATCCGGGCTTTTCTGTAGTAGGAATGATTTTTCATCATCCAAAAAAGTTTGAAATTGTAAAGAGTGATGGTTTTGCCTTCTGGCAGCATGATGCTATGAACTGGCAGATTATGGGCTCAAATTTTATAAATGAAGGTGACTTTACAGAAGAAAGCCGGCTCTTTTATAAAGCTTTTAATGAATGGATAGACAAACTGGATACAGAGCAAAAGAAAGATTTTGTTGAAACTATGTTCTATATATTAGAAGCTTCGGGAGCAAAAACTAATAATGAAATTGAAAAGGAGGCCCTTAAATGTACAGCCCGCATGCTTGCTTCTTATGCAGAAATGGATAAGGCACGCAGAAAAGAAACTAAGAAGATTTTGAGCATGTTTAAAGATGTCATTGCAGATGATATTCCAATCTTTAAGCCTCTTGTACTGTTAAAAAATAATTTGCGAATATTGGGGTGAGGTTTTATAATTTAAGTATGAGTGATACAACAATCGTAACAAACAGTCCTGTAGGACGTCATCTTGATTCTTTAGGGGAAGGAAAACCTGCCTCATATCTTATGTTCAATCAAAAAAAGGTTGAACTGGTTGCAAAAATTACAATAGGCCGTGATAGCGATAACGACGTTGTTGTTGATAATAAGCTGGCAAGCCGGCATCATGCTATGATTCAGAAAATTAAAGATGCATATTTTATTAAGGATGTGGGAAGTACAAACGGAACCTTTATTAATGGGGTTCGTATTCCGAATGAAAAATATGTAAAACTGAATCCTGGTGATAAGATTTCAATTGGCAATATGAGCCTGGTGGTTTCGTAAAAATGTCATTCTCCGGCTTTACCGGGGAAGCTTTGTAAACAGATTATCGGTTTATGCACGATAATGGCATTCAGGGATTTTTACTTTGGATTCAGTACTTCAGAAAATAAAGAGTCTTCTCACTTCAAACATACTTCCTCTGTATGATGATTTTTTTCAACTTTTAAACGGGGCTTCTGAATGTCTTGAAAATGAAAAGACTGACTATAGAATGGCGGCCGCTGGCGGAAAATGCGGTTCGCTTCTTGACTTTCACAAAGATGAACTGCCTCTTCTCGTAATACCAGATTTTCATGCCCGCCCGTATTTTTTATTAAATATTCTGGAATATCAGCTTTTTGAGGATGCCACAGTTTTTGAAGCGGTCGCTGAGGGACGGCTGAGAATTGTAAGTGTGGGTGATATTCTGCATACAGAAAGAGGCACCCGCGAAAGATGGGCTGCGGCTCATATAGAGTTTTTACAGGAAATTTATACAGGACCCGCAATTTCTGCAGAAATGCAGGATGGTCTGAGCCTTTTATGTGCTCTTCTTGAATTAAAAAAAGCTTTTCCTGCTTCAGTTCATATTCTCAAGGGAAATCATGAAAATATTCTGAATGAAACCGGGGGCGGAGATTTTGCCTTTATGAAGTTTGTTGATGAAGGGGAAATGTGCCGCTGCTTTATTCAGGAATACTATGGTGATGATATCTTATATCTTATGAGTTATATAGAAAAAAATCTGCCGCTTTTTTATTTTGGTAAGAGATGTGCCGTCTCACATGCTGAACCAATGAGAGCCTTTACAAGGCAGGAATTGATTAATGCAAGAGCTTCGGAAGAGGTTGTCCGCGGACTGATATGGACGGGAAACGGGGAAGCTGAAGAAAAAAGTGCAAGAATAACAGTGCAAAATCTTTTTGAGCCTTCCGAAGGTTGTGTTCCAAAGGGGTATTTATATCTGGGAGGACACAGACCTGTACA
>CAMNGG010000152.1 GCA_946537975.1 uncultured Treponema sp.
GCTTATCAGCCGGATAAGGTTTACCTCAACGACTGGATGAACGTAGAGCAGCTTATCAAAATGATGGTGGACTTCTATCCAAACTTCAACAAGGATAAAGCTGACGACATGCTCAAGAGATTGAACATTGAACCAGATCAGAAACTTAAGACAATGTCTAAGGGAACAAAAGAAAAGGTTCAGTTGATTCTTACAATGAGCCGTGACGTAAACCTTTACATCCTTGATGAGCCGATTGGTGGTGTAGACCCTGCTGCCCGCGATTACATTTTGAACACAATCATCAACAACTATAAGGAAGATGCAACTGTAATTATTTCTACTCACCTTATTAATGATGTTGAGTCTGTTTTGAATCACATAATCTTCTTAAAGGAAGGAACAGTTGTTCGCCAGGGAGATGTGGATGACATCCGCCAGGAAACTGGAATGTCTATTGACGCTTTGTTTAGAGAGGAGTTCAAGTGCTAACTATGGAAAATACAAATAAGAAATTCAGAAATCCTTTTCCTGCTATTGGAAAGGTTTTTAAGTATGAGATGATTTCGGCAGGAAGAATTATTCTTCCTCTTTATGCAATTTTGCTGGTGATGTCATTGATAATCGGCCTATTTATTATGGACAAGAATCTTGAAGTTCATTCTATTGGATTATTTGGAACTGCAAAGGCAATACTGGTTGTTCTAACCTTCATTCTTTATGTTGTGCTTTTTGTTGTAACAATTTCTATTATCGAAAAACGTTACAAGAAAAGTATGCTTGGCGATGAAGCTTATCTTAATATGACTTTACCGGTAACAGTTGGTGAACATCTTTGGGGAAGATATCTTGCTGATATGGTTTGGGGTCTTGCCTATGGAATTATCAGTCTTCTTTCTGGTGCCTTTATTCTTATTAAGGGGTGGGGACAGCTTCCAAAAGTGTTCAGTGAATTAGGTAAGGTTATGGCAGAATTTAAGATGGCAAATGGATACAGTATTATAAGCTGTATTCTGGCAATGTGTTTTGCTGGAATAGCAATTTATATGCTTATCTGTATCTTTTCTTATATGTGTAATTCTGTTACAAATCTTGTAGAAAAGAAAAGAACACTGATTTCAATTTTGATTTTTGCAGTTTCTTTCATTTTGTACACTAACCTTGCTCACCTGTTCTTTGGGAATACTTTTGAGGATGTTGATGTATTTCCTATAACTTTTGTTATAATGTTCGCATTCTACAACATCTGCTGGTCAGCAGTTTTCTCAATCATCACAAGAGTGATTTTGAACAAGAGCTTGAATCTTGAGTAATGTGTAAATACGGTGGTTGAGTGATGCGAAGCATCGTATCGAAACCACCGTTTCAATAATACGCAATAGCGTACCGCCCGCATTCCGCAAAACCGATTTTCTGGTAGAGCGCGAAGGCGGGCATATTTTTTTCCTTAACAAAAAGAACGGGCTGCTTGCTGGCGCGGAGGGCGCGGTTACAGAGGGCAGTTACAAGAGCTGCAGCGTAGCCGTTGCGACGGTAGAGCGGATGTGTGTAAACTCCACCAATCTGTACTTTGTTGATTCCAATTGCATTCGTGTTAGCCTTGGCTACAATGTCGCCGTCCACAGTCAGGGCAAAGCAGAGCTGATTTTTTAAGATTTGCCGCAGAGAGATGTCTACTTCGGCATCGGTGATTGGACGACCGGGAACGGCAACTTCGTCTTTCATGTAATCTTTTTGCAGCGGGTGCAGGATTTCCATGTCGTGCTCTGTACAGCGGATAATTTCTTCGCCGCCTGATAAGGTGGTTGAGCCTGCGGTCCCTGAGCCTTGTCGAAGGGTCGAAACCACCGCAGTGTTCGACCACTTCATCATTTTGTAATAATAGATTTGCTTTAGCGGCGTAATTAACGAACTATCGTTAGTTAGCTTGTTTGTAACAGAAATTAGAAAATCAGTTGCAGCGCTTTCGCCGCTTATACAGCGAATCTGTTTTTTTATGAGATAGTTCAGATTTTCAGAAAGCTCATTTGCATCAATTAAAGCAGGATTTGGAATACAGTGATAAATTGTTGAATCGAGATTAAGAATGCCGAGAATGGATTGTAAGGTGGTGTCGGTGGTTGAGTAGTCCGAAGGACGTTCGGTCCCTGAGCCCAGTCGAAGGGTCGAACCCACCGGCTTTTCAGAACTTGTAATAAAAATCAGCTTGTCGCTTTTACGTCGTACTAAAGAGGCCAGTGAAACACAGGTCTCTTCGTGGGGAATTATAAATTGTTCTGCCAGAGAAAAATCCTCCGGCTTTTCAACAGGAATCAGCGTCAATAAGAGCGCTCCATTCTTCCGTCCGGATACAGGGTTGTGTGAGAACCGTCATCATGAGTTACGGAAACTGATGAACAGCTGGCAAAAAGAATCAGCGATAAGAAGATTAAAACAAATACTTTTTTCATATAAACCTCTAATTTCTAAAGGAATGAATCGGTGCCGGGATTCTTCCGCCGCGGTTGATGAAGTCTGCGCAGCCGAACTTGCTTACAGGCATAACAGGGCAGCCTCCGAGAAGTCCACCGAACTCAACCCATTCGCCGGCCTTTTTGCCAGGAGCCGGAATAAGGCGGCAGGCTGTTGTTTTATTGTTTACCATACCGATTGCAAATTCATCAGCGAGAATGCCGGAAATTGTTGTAGCAGGAGTATCACCAGGAATTGCAATCATATCCAAACCTACAGAACAAACTGTAGTCATTGCTTCAAGTTTTTCAAGACAGATAGAACCCTTCTTTGCCGCTTCAATCATACCTTCGTCTTCTGAAACCGGAATAAAGGCACCGCTCAAACCACCAACGTTTGTAGAAGCCATAACACCGCCCTTCTTTACCATATCAGTAAGCATAGCGAGAGCTGCA
>CAMNGG010000153.1 GCA_946537975.1 uncultured Treponema sp.
CAGAATTTTAAGGGCGGCTTTTTACTTGTAAGTCACGACCGCTATTTTCTTGATGTTACAATCAACGAGGTTTATGAGCTTTTCAACGGCGACCTTAAACGTTACCCTGGAAATTTTACCCACTACGAAAAGGTACGCGAGGTTGAACTTAAAACTCTGATTGCCGCCTATGAACAGCAGCAGGAAGAAATCAACAAGCTTGAAGATTTTATCCGCCGCTTCGGTTACAAGGCAACCAAGGCAGCTCAGGCCCAGGAATACATGAAAAAGCTTGAGAAGATGGAACGCATTGAAATTCCAGAATCTCTTAAAAAAATACACTTTACTTTTCCGCCGGCACCTCACTCAGGCCGCCTCGTTCTTCGCCTTCACGACATTACAAAGTCTTACGACGGTAAGTTCAATGTTCTCGATAAGCTCGAGCTCACTCTCGAAAATGGTGAGCGCCTCGTTGTAGCCGGCCGTAACGGCGTGGGTAAGTCTACTTTGCTGCGAATCATTGCCGGGGAAGACACAGCCTTTACAGGAGAACTTGTGCCGGGCGCGGGCGTAAAAATCGGCTACTTCTCTCAGGATAATGCGGAGACTATTCGTGGTAAGGAAACAATTTTAGATTACCTCGAAGCCCGCGCACCGCTGGAGCTGATTCCAAAGCTCCGCGATATGCTTGGCGCCTTCCTTTTCCGTGGCGACGATGTATATAAATCGCTCGATGTTCTTTCCGGTGGTGAAAAATCCCGCGTTGCCCTTTTGCAGCTTTTGCTCAGCCCGGTAAATCTTCTTGTTCTCGACGAGCCTACAAACCACCTGGACATCCATTCAAAAGATGTTCTCTTGCAGGCCCTCCGTGGTTTTGGCGGCACTGTAATTTTTGTAAGCCATGACCGGGGCTTTATCGAGCAGCTTGCCACAAAGGTTCTTCACCTGGAGCACGGCACTTATAAGTATTTTGTCGGCGGCTATCAGTTCTATATGGAGCAGATGGAAAATCAAGAACGGGGGGAGATAGCCGGAAAAGCAAACGCAGTTTTGCGAAGCGAAACTGCAGGCACAGGTGCGAAAAAGTCAATGGTCACAGGTAATGCAACGACCTGTGCCGTCCCCCTTGAAAGCTCGCAGGCGGGCACATCTGCGGGTAGTCAATTAAGCTGGGAAGAACAAAAGAAACTCGACGCAGAGCGCCGAAAAATCGAAAAAGAAGTTGCCCGCCTCGAAGCAAAAATCACCGGGCTCGAAGAAAAAAAATCTGCTCTTGAAAATAAAATGGCAGACCCGGCCGTTTATTCCAACGGCGAAAAAGCCAAGGCCGTTCAGCGCGACATAGAAGCCGTGGCCGCAGAAATTGACGAGACCACCGCTGCCTGGGAAGCCGCCGCCGAAAAATTAGGATAAGAGCCTGCCCGCGCCAGTGAATGCATTGCGAGCGTAGCGAAGCAATCCATATTTATGTTATACTATCTTCAGGAGGCTTCCTATGGATAACAAAGCACTTTACAATCTGTCTTATGGCGTTTTTCTTTTGGGAACAAAGACTGCTGATGGCAAAATCAATGCCTGCATAACTAATACCTGTTTTCAGGCGGCAAACGGACCAACCCGCCTTGCAATTTCTGTAATTAAACAGAACCTGACCTGTGAAATGATAGAAGAAAGCGGAGTTTTTGCACTCTCTCTTTTAGATAAGTCCTGCAGCTTTGATACAATTAAACGCTTTGGTTACCAGAGCGGTCGTAACGCCGACAAATTTTCCGGCTTTGAATATCAGACTGCTGAAAACGGTTGTCCTTATATTTCAAAAGAAGCCTGTTCCGTAATTGAAGCTAAGGTATGCAATAAACTGGATTTGGGAACCCATATGCTTTTTATTGCGGAGGTTACCGAGGCTAAGCTTTTGAGTGATAAGGAGCCTTTGACCTATGCTGAATATCAGAAGAATGTAAAGCCAAAAGCACCTGCTGCAGGTGACGCCACTGCCGGTGAGCCTAAAAAAATTAAGGGCTGGCGCTGCAAAATCTGCGGCTATGAGTATATGGGTTCTGAACTTCCTGCAAATTTTGAGTGTCCTATCTGCGGCCACCCCGCAGAAGATTTTGAGCCGATTTACGAGTAGTGGAGAAAAAAATAATGGAAGCTGCACTTTATCTTATTCCCGTAACCTTAGGTGAAACGGAGATTTCTCAGGTTTTACCGCCTTACAACCATGACATTATAGTTGGAATAAAACATTTTATTGTTGAAAATATCCGCTCGGCCCGCCGCTTTTTGAAAAAGACTGAAAAGTCCATAGACATTGATACCCTTACTTTTTACGAGCTCAACCGCCACACCGACCGCAAGTTTATCGGAGAATATTTAGAACCGCTAAAAAAGGGCGAGCCGGTTGGTATAATCTCCGAGGCGGGGTGTCCTGCCATTGCCGACCCAGGTGCCGATGTTGTAGCTATTGCCCAGCAGCGGGGGTATAAAGTTGTGCCTCTTGTAGGTCCTTCTTCTATTATAATGTCTGTTATGGGAAGCGGCTTTAATGGTCAGAGCTTTGCTTTTAATGGTTACCTTCCGGTAGAAGTTCCGCAGCGAATCAAAGCCCTTAGAAAACTTGAGCAGAAGGTTCAGAACGAAAATCAGACTCAGCTTTTTATCGAAACTCCATATCGCAATGCAAAAATGATTGAGACTATTTTAAATGCGCTGAATCCTAAAACAAAGCTCTGTATTGCGGCCGGCATAACCTGTGCAGAAGAATATATTAAGACCCGAACTGTAGCTGAATGGAAAAAAGAAAAATTGCCGGACCTTGGAAAGATACCGGCAATATTCCTGCTGGGTAAATAGTTGATATTTTTTTAAAGGAGAATAATATGAAAAAAAATTTTAAAGCAATACTCGGTGCTTTTGTACTTGTTCTGGTATTGACTTCATGTGCATCAACACCAAAGAAGGCTGCTGCAACCCTTACAAAAACAGACAGCCGCGCTTTCTGGCGTATTGATGGAACCGACAAGAATGGAAACCCAAGTACAGTTTACATTCAGGGAACCTTCCACCTTGGTGACGAAAGAATCTTCCCGCTTTCAGATGAGGTTCAGCAGGCCTTCCTTAATGCAGACCGTCATGCTGGTGAAATTTCTACTCAGGGTTATATTGATCTTGCCGCTGCAGGTCCCCAGCTTAATGCTCCTAACAAGGACGGCAAACTTGTAACAGACTATCTTACAGAAGAAGAAAAAGCTTTTGTTCAGATGGCCTTTGGTGACAATCTTGCAATTGTAAATCCGCTTGAACCATGGCAGATTAAAACGGCACTTGCAGTTCTCATCTATACGAATACAGGACTTTCTGCAGAATACGGTCTGGATAATAATTTTGTTGCAAGTCTTTCTCAGATGGGTAAACAGTGGGATGGACTGGATGAGCTTCAGGTTCAGCTGGATATTATTACCTTTGGTGATTATGATACTCAGATTAGAATGCTCAAGGATATACTTAAGGTATTCCTTAACGAAAAAGATGCTGAGGAGCTGACAAAGTCTACAGTTGATTTGTATGAAAGCTATGTAAATGATGATATGAAGCAGATGGAAAAGCTTCTTAAGGTTTCAAATGATAAGGACGAGGCCTCTGACCAGCTTTACATTGATTACAACCGCATGGTTTTCCGCGACAGAAATGAGGAATGGGCCCGGGATATTACGAATTATCTGGACGAAGGTGGAACAACCTTTATTTTTGCCGGCTGCGGTCACTGGCTGGGCGAAGATTCTACCTTTAAATTCTTAAAGAAGATGAAGACCATTAAATAGACCAGAAAAAATTGAAAGCCTGTTTGCATAAAAAGCAGTTGACGCGCTTGTTGAGCTTGTAGAAAACACCTTCTTGACCTGTCACTGCCTTTTATGTTACATTCATTGCATTGGACCAGATGCCCTTCAAGTGTCTTGCGCAAAACCCCGTCAGAGGAGGAATCCAGCAGCGGTATGCGTTTAGAGCTGTGCTTGGGATTATCTGGTCCTTTTTTTTATCTATTGAATTCAAATAAAAAAAGCGTTAAATTATATCTTGGTGCAAGAGGGTCTCTTGGAGAGGTCTTTTTGCATACAGCAAACGGCTTCGGGCAGACAGTCCGGGCTAACAGGAGTTTTTAATGAACGTTTCTGATATTAAACATGCTGGAATTAAAGCATGGGTTGAAGAATGTGTTAAGATGTGTGAACCTGACAATGTTGTTGTTGTTGATGGTTCTACAGCTGAATATGACCGCCTTATGAAGAAGTGCGTAGACGCTGGTCTCGCTACTCCATTGAAGGCAAAAGAGAACTGCTTCCTTTTCCGTTCTCTTCCAAGCGACGTTGCTCGCGTTGAATCACGTACATTCATTTCTTCTAAGAAGGAAGAAGATGCTGGTCCTACAAACCACTGGATTGACCC
>CAMNGG010000154.1 GCA_946537975.1 uncultured Treponema sp.
CTGCAATACCTTATGAGAACACCATACCTCGACGCTCTGCATCGAGTGTTGGTGATTTTTACTCCCAAGATGGAATTCGAAGAGTCGCAGGAAATTCGAGTCCATGAATACGGTCATTGCATACAGTCTCTTTTTCTTGGACCCCTTTATCTTTTTGTCGGAATCATTTCTGTCACTTGGGCAGGACTCCCTTATTTTGTAAAGATGAGGAGAGAAAAACACATTCCATACACAGCATGCTTTGTTGAGCACTGGGCAAGCAGTTGGGGCGAATGGGTCACAAAAGAAAAGGCAGTTTGGAATTGAATTAAGGCAACCTCTAAAAATTAAAATTTGAGATTGTCGTCACTACTTATGATGAGTTCCACAATACCCTTCCTCCGGGCGGTGCGGATTATGATGACCAAACATGAATGATTTTTCCGTCAGCGCGGAATACATCGCAAAGATCTACGGGACCGGATGGAACTTGGGATTTTCTTCAAGCGCAGGAATATCAAAATGCCGCGGACTCATGTTTTTCAAAATTTGAATTAGATAGGTTTTTGATTAAGTCAAAAATAATAGAACTCCATATTGCTCCTGGAAATATTATTTTGAGTCTATCTTTTCAGCCATTTCATGAACAGCATCTCTCCAGCTTTTTACTAAGTCAGCAGGTTCCAAAGGTTCTGCATCTTTTCCCCAGCCTAAAATCCAGCGCAGGATTGGCTTAAACTGACTTGCCTCAAAGCTTAATATATAGCCATCATCACATTCTTCAATAGTTTGCTTTGCTCCCCAGATTCTGTCTTTAGAATAAAGCCAGGCATAACTGTCTTTAGGAAATTTAATCTTGTAAATCTTAGGATTTTCATCATTAAAACAACCAAAGTTACCGACAACATAATTCTTGAAACTATAATTTTTAGGAAGAACGAATTTCCCTGAAAGTTTAAGCATTCCTACACTAGAAATTCTTGAAAGATTGAACAATCTCATTCCTTCATGTTTTTGTCTGAGGCAATAAGCCCATAGTTCCCATATTCCGTTATCAAATATTAACTGGTATGGATGCACCTTATAAGTTTCGCTTTTATTTTTCCCTTCTGGAGTATAATCCATCTGGAGAACAGCATTCGTACCCATCGCCTTGTAAATTTTATCCCAGATTTCATTTTTTATATCTGCTTCAGGTGCTCCCATAAAAAGGATTCGAGAATAGTTTGCTGAATTTGTATTTGTATTTCTGAACGACTGTAATTTTTCTTCTTCTTTTGTAAGGAAGTCTTTGGCTTTTTCATAAACTGGAGAATCTTTAATAGAATCAAGAAAACTAGAAATAATAGAAATTTGTTCTTTTTTTTGTGCTTCAGACAATTCTGCTTTGTCTATTTCCTGAGATATTTTACTTTGCTCAGCATAGGTATTGTTATAAAAATATTTTCCTTTAGAATCTTTCTCTACACAATATTCATTCAATTCATCTGGAAGCCATTTGTAAAGATTCTGGTATGAAGCACCTTTTTCAAGTCCGTTTCTGATAAGAAGTTCTGACATATCTTTGATGGATAAATGCTGCTTGTCATATTTTAATGCACGTATAATACAATCAATTTGTTCAGATTCTTTCTGAGACTGCCTCTGAGGTTTTTCAATTTTGGCATTTTCTTTCAGATATTCTTTTATAAACTTTCTTATTTTTTCAGCAGATGGATTTGGCCCCTCATCCTCTAAAAACATTTCCCAACGCCATTCAAATTCTTCAGTAAGAATTTCGCGTTCAGTCTTGGAAATTTTAAGTTTATTCAGTTCTTCATCAAGAATTTCTTCCACATTTTTCATAATAAGCCTCATCTTCTTATTTTTTGAGAACCTCATTGTATATTATAAAGCCGTATTTTAAGAAAAACAAGGGAGGTTTTTATGAAGACAGAAATGAAAGTCAGAAGAAATACTTATTCTGAGTTTATTGAATTCGAGCTTCAGGATGTAGTAGCTGCAAATGTAAAACGTTGTATAGCTGAGTCTGGCTTTACTGTAGATGAAATCTGTATCCGAACCAATCTTTCTGTTGCAACTATCAACCGTCTTAAAGCGGGAAAAAATCTCTCTTTTCACAGTATATGTGCTCTTGCAGAAGCATTGAATAAAGACTGGAGAGTTTTCTTTATGTAAAAGCAAAACTTGGATAATTAAGAACTCTATCACGAAATGATAGTTAATCTAAATAATAATTAAATGGAGGAAATACTATGGGCAGAATAACAGAAATTGATATGAGAAGAAGACGGCTTAGGAGGCTTAAAAAAATGAGTAACTCTTCAATTACTTATACTAAGAATGAACCTTATGCAATTTGTTTTTATCTTTATAACCTCTTTGAAGAAAAATCAAATTCAAATGTAATTAATGATAATGATGAAGCCATAAAGGTTTTTCTTGAAAATACAGAAAATCTGAATAAGACAGAACGCTTAAAAGCAGTCTTGAAAAGGGAAATTCATAATCTTGAAAAACAGAATAAATTAAGACGCCTCGCAACTCCTGCGTCAGAAGAAATGTGTTTTGAGGATGCAAATATTCCGTATGAATATGAGCAGGATAAAAAGGTTGAAAGATGTATGCGTCATTCTGACCGGGCAGATGAAATAACGATAGATCTTCATCGTGTTTTGTATTGTTCAGAAAAACCAGTCTTTTCTTCTATAATAAATACCGTTATTTTTGGAAAAGAAGATAACTTCTCATTAAATTCAAGTTTAAATCTTTCTAAAAAACAGAAAGAAGCTGTTTTTGATGTATCAAAAACAAAATTTCTTATTGATAATGTAAATCTTTCAGAAAATGAAGCCCGTTATATTCTTATGCAGTGTCGCTTTGATACAAATGAAGATTTACACTGTCTTATCCGCAATTGCGAAAATGAACTCCGTAAGAGCATCCCTGAATTACTTGGTATTACAAAAAAAGAACTTACCTATATGCTCCGCAGTGACCAGAAATTAAAATCATTCGGTTTTATTGATGGAGAAGGAGAATATGATTCTTCCTTAAATGAATGCATTGAATCTCAAAGTATTGAACCCTATTTCAGTGATCTGTTAAAAACCTTAGACTGCAGCAATGCTTATTCCCTGGACAGTTTCTCTGTAAAGCAGGAATCACTTGAAATTTGCAGAGATTTATTGAACGGTAAGAATCCTGTGTCGATACTTTTTTATGGTAAGCCCGGAAGCGGAAAAACGGAGCTGGCAAAATCACTCTGCAGGCAGACTGGAAAACAGATTTATATTTTTAAGAATGAAGCGGAAACAAATGAGCGCAACAATGTTTTAGGCCGCCTTGTTTGTCTTCTTTCTATGGAGCGTAAGGATTCGATCCTGATAGTTGATGAAGCAGATTCTCTTTTAAAAACTATGGATTTCAGTTTTTTTGGAATATCTCCTTCAAAAACAAAAGGCACTGTTAATAAAATGCTCGAAAATAACAGGGACAAAGTAATTTACATCATAAACCATCAGCAGCAGATTGATAATTCTACCCGTCGTCGCTTTACTTTCAGCATACGGTTTGAAGCAATGCCTAAAACAATGATGAAAAACATTGCAGAACAGAAACTTAAAGACATGGACATTACAGAAAATACAAAAGCTGAATTAGTTACTATGCTTGATAAATATCATCTTACAGGCCAGAGTGTAGAAAATATTGTAAAAACAATTGATGCAATGGAATGTAAGGACGAAGATACTCTCTTAAAAAAAGCAGATATCGTAATGAAGGAAAATTCTCTTTTACTTAACGGCAAGAAAAAGAAAATGCGCGATAGGGTAAAGGCAGAATATGATTTGCGTGTTCTTAATGCTTCCATGAATCCGGGCGAAATTGTAAATATGGTTCAGAATGCAGCCAAATTTGCAGAAAGGAATAAGAATACTGAAAACGGAATACGAATGCTTTTCTATGGTTTAAGCGGAACAGGAAAGACAGAACTTGCCCGTTACATGGCAGAACAGCTTGGAAAAGAAATTATTCTCCGCCGCCCGAGTGACATTTTAAGTCCATATGTAGGTCAGGATGAACAACATATCCGCGAGGCTTTTGAAGAAGCTGAACAGAATGATGCTATTCTTCTGTTTGATGAAGCAGATACTTTCTTCTATGACAGAAATCAGGCGCAGCGCACCTGGGAACGCTCCCTTGTAAATGAATTTCTTACCCAGATGGAAGAGTTTACTGGCATCCTTATTTGTACTACAAACCTGCGTAACATCATGGATCCTGCAATGCAGCGCCGTTTCCATATACTTGTAGAATTTAAGCCGATGAAGTTTGATGGAATTAAAATCATGCTCGAAAAATATTTCCCGGATTATCATCTTTCAAATAAGGAAATTGAAGAGCTGGAAGATTCGGACAGTGTAACTCCTGGTGACTTCGGTGCCCTTTCAAGCCGCATCCGCTTTATGAATCAGGATGATGTAAATTCCGCCTATATTCTTGATGAACTCAAAAAGCTTCAGGAAGAAAAGAAAAAGCAGTGGAAGGACGAAGGATATACCGGAGATTCTGAACACAAAATGGGATTTCGTTTGGAATAAAGTAAAACCTGTAAGACTTAGCAAAGAACCGCACATGTTTGAGGAAGAAGGAAAAAGCAAATGAATATTTTTAAGAAACTAAGAAGCTGGTATTACGAATTATGGGATTACATAGATGAATCTGAATATGTCCTGATTAACAAAAAAGGGATGGTTGTTGCAATTATTGATAGACTAAATCCCATTACGTATACAATCTTAAGCCACATTTTTACTGAATCACATGATATATATGCTACGAAGGAAGAGTATCTTAGACTTTATCCGAAATATGCTAAAAAGCATATTTTTACGGAAACTGAGTTCGGCGAAAATTATATAAAGTTTTTAGAGTACAGGTATTCGGAGTCCAAAGGAGAATTTGAATTGATTAATGAAATAATTGATTCTCAAGATAACAAAGATGAAACATGCACTTTGGGCTATTTTTTAAAGAAGCCAGAGAATTTATAAGAAAACTACAACGTTCTCAAAAAATGAGAATATTGTATAGTATCATAAAGTCATAAGAAGGGGGCAGATATGAGTCTTATGTCTTTAGGTATCAAAATAAATGCTTTGCATAAAGGGATCAAAGAAGGAAGATTTACTACAAAAGAACAGGTTAAGACTGCAGCAGCAGAGTTAAACGTAAGTGCTACCGCTGGATATGAAAATCTTAGTTCTGAAGAAAAAGAAGCCTGGTATGAACAGCTTGCCGTAAATCTTTTTGTAAATCATAACAACTGTATTCCATGCTTTGTTGACATAGGTTTTGGTCGTGAGCTGATTGCTAGTTCTGCTGCCTGGACAAATTATACAGTTCCCCATAAACAACATTGGAAGTTTATTGTAACGCGCGATAAATTTCCGGACTGGCAGTTCAACGCAATCGTGTGTACATATTGTAAAGAAGAAGCGCTGCTTATTATAAAAAAATTTTTTGAAGATTTCGGCGGTATTGGATTTAAGTATGAGAAACCGTCTCCAAAAACTGAGCACAAGGTACCCTGGGTAGAAATCAACGCAAAGAAGACCGGAACTTATAGGGATTTTATAAAATAGACGAAGGAGGCTGATTATGACAAAGGAAGAATTAGATAAGAAAATTGAAGAAGCAAAAAAACATTCAGAAGTACTCTCTCAGGACCAGATTGACGAGCTTCTGAAAGCAATCGAAGCGGGTGAAAGTGATTTTACCCCAATCAGAAAAACACGGAAAATTAAGATTTATGATTTCAAACGGCCTGATGTTTTCTCAAAATGTGAACTCAGAGATATTTCAAATATTTCAGAAGGTATAGCAAGAAACATCAGAAGATTTTTAAATTCAGATTATGATATAAATGCAAAAGTTCATGTAGCGTCTGTAGACCAGCTTACTTATGAAGAATTCGTAATGGCAATGCCAACTCCCACTCCTTGCATGACTTTTGACTGGATGGAAGGTGCTGGTGTTTTTCATATGGATCCAAGTATATTCTATTGCTGTTTTATTAATAGCAGAACAAAAAAGAATCATGATCCTAACGGTCTTGAACAGTTAGTTTTTAAACAGTTGATTTATAAACCTCTTATAAAGATTGTCTCGTCTGAATTTAGTAAAGCATCAAATAGAGAATTATCGGAAATAAGAAATCAAAAATTTGATACTAATCTTTTATTCACATTAAGTTCACTTTCTCCAACCGAAATAGGAGTTGCCATTACTTTTATTATGAAAAATGGTAATGATGAAGGAGCAATTAATCTTTTCTTCAATGCAGATTTTTTTAAACTTTTTAGAAAAACGAATTTTTTCTCAACTTCAAGTGGACCTGACTATGTTCCTCTTGCACATCGTTTACCAAATACAATTGTTGAAATTGGACGATTCCGACTTGAAGAAGAAGACGTATTAAAAGAAAACAAAATTTACGAAACAGATAATTTAGCTGGTGAAGAACTTAATATTTATAAAGATGATAAATATGTTGGCAGCGGAGAAGCTGTAGTAATTGATAATGATATAAGTGCTGTTCGTGTCGTTACAAAACAAGATGAAATTGAAGAAAGAATAGATGATGGTTTTTATAATACAAAAGTTATTTTTGGTAGCCGTATAGTCAAAGATGATTATAAGTTTGATGAAGTCTGTATTCTTGAACTAGCAGAATGTATTAGCGACCCGTTAAAAATCATTAAAGATAATAAAATAATTGGATATGGCGAACTTGTGATTCTTGATGAAAGTTTTGCAATTAAAGTTATAAAGGTTTTGTAGAAGTAACTCTATAGATTTTACGTTTCAGAAAATAATAAAAGAGGATAACGAATATGAAAAAAGCAAAGCTGCGTAATAAACCATTCTCCAAACTGTATATCTGGATTCGCAATTTTGATGCTTATGAAGGGCATAATCCTTTCAAACGACTGTTAAACCATATTGCCATCAGAATGTTGGATTTTCAAGAAGACAGAGATTTTAATATGTATTTCTTAAACAAACGAAAAACTCAAATAAATTATATTTGTTTTCCTCGTTACCTTTTGATGTCTTTGTTTTACAAAACTGAATCTACGAGTCAATTTGGTAGTCGGTTAGCAGCATATATTCCAACAAAAGATTTACCTAAAGGTCTTAGAATAGAAATCGTAATGTATAACACATATGATGCACGAGAAAATCCAAATATATATCTTTTTCCATACAAGCATAAAGACAGGGAAGGATTTAAAAACAATTATGATTTAATAGGACGAATTGAACTAACAGAAAAGAAACCTCAATCTATTGATGATATTGTGACTGTCAAAGGACATGAGATTTCTGTGATTAATAAGAAAGCAATTTTAAAATGGGCAAATGAATCAAACAACTGGGAAAATGCGAAATCCAGCTGGAAGTATTGTAAAAAGCGTTTTATACAAGACGTTGATGTAAAAACAATCACCAACGAACAGATAATTGCACTTTTTCCGTCAAAAGCAGTACGCGAATATCTGACAAAAATAAACTGGCAGTTTAGCGATCGTGACCGGGAAATTATCTATCGCTATCTTGCCTTGAATGAAGAACCTGCTTACGAAGGTGATTATGTTACAATTCCTTTCCCGTTCCGCAGCGGTGACCTTGTTCACGTAATTGGAAATGAAGAACAAATCGGTGTTTTCTGCAGCTGCAAAGATGATAAAGATTTTTTTGAACTTGATAAGCGGATAAAGAACTTCGCAGACTGGAGTGACAGCGGAAGCACACGAGTTGAGTTTCTTGGTAGTGACGGCAAGTTTAGTCACGAACATCCTTATGCATACAATCTGGAGTTCGCAACACTCCCAAAAGCTTCAGCGAACGCAACTAGAACCGTAAAAGAAAATCCGTATCAATCCGCTTTGGAAATTGCTTCTGAACTTATCCGTGGAACAAACAGTTCTATTGAATGTTTGCAAATGTACTGTAAAGACTATGCAGAGAAAAACGCTAAGAACCACAAGCGGGTAAGGAGTCGAAAGTGAAAATCTTACTTGTACAAATTAAAGACTTTGAAAATTCTCTTGAAAACGAAGTTAAGGCTTTTTTTGAAAGTAAAAACTTCGAGGTAAAATGTAAAGCTTTCGACTTATCAGAGACAGCTAAGATTCCAGAAGTTTTATTGAAGGACAGTGTTTCAATAGACTATATGATTGGGGTAGGGCTGGCAGGCTTTTTCGTTCTTTCAGAAACCAATTCAAATTCCAGAATTGTAATAAATCCCTGGATGTCACCTTCTCTGATACTATCGCAAAAAAGAACCATTTCTAATGATTTACTAAGGACATTGAAGAAGATTGAAACAAAAACTTACGACTTGGTAGATGCCGAAATGCGTGTTGCTGCGTATGGAATTTTTAGTCCCGATGCTAACAGCTGTGATAAAGAAATGTTTCAAAAAATCTATGGAAGAAATATGAATGGAGTTGATAATTATTCTTTAATGGGAGAAGAGAATCTTTGTCTGGAGTTAGAAAAAGCATTGAAAAATTTCGAACATTTAAGGAACCAAGGAGACTGTCAAAACCTTGTTTTCTTTTATTCATGATCGCATTTTCATTTTTCTTCCTTGAGATATTTGGTTCATATACAATTTAGATAACTATTATAAACACTACAAATAAAAAATTAACTATCTTATATATGCGCCGTTGGCGAATTATTATATTTTAATTTTAGAGGTTTTTATGCTTAAAAATTTAGACTTCTTTGCATCCGAGAATAACTGTTATATTATCTGTCCGTTTTGTCGTACAGAAATGGATTATGGAAAAATAAGTGCAAATCTATCTCGGAATGAAACAGATACAGTACCATGCTTGAACTGTGGTAAAATGTTGAATTTAATCAGCATTGGTTATGGCCTAGAAATTGATTCCTAATTCATTATTCCCTACAAATGTGGAAAACATAAATAATTGTAGGGAATATTATTTGTATCTATGGAAAAATTGATATTTTTATGTAATAATGAAAGGATATTATATCTTTGGAGTGGTTACCATGGTTGAAGTAAAAGATTGGTGTGTAAAAGATATTGCTGAAGCGTTAGTCTCAAAATCTGATGAACAAATAATCAACAGTTCAGGGATAAAAAAAATTGAAGTTCCAATGTATCAGAGAAATTTAGTTTGGTCTGATACTCAGAAAAAGCTATTTATAGACTCACTTGAGCAAGGATTTCCAATTGGAACTTTATTATTATACAATGCTCCAACAGGAACATTTAAATTAATTGATGGCTTACAAAGAAGCTCAACCTTAAAAGATTATATTAATAATCCTACTTTTTACTTCGACTCTTTTGTTGATATTGATGAGAATACAATAAAGAAACTTTATGAAAGTTTTAAGATAACTTCCGAATTTAAAAGTTTTGAAGAAAGAGTTAGAATAGATATACAAAATTTTATAAGCAATATTCAGTTTAAAGATGTGTCACCCTTAAAAATAGCGCAAATTTTAGAAGAAAAATATTGGTCTGAAAATATAGAATTAAATCAATTAAAATTACTTAGTGTAATTGAAGAAATATTGAAGGCTAACATTGATAAATATACAGAAAAATATGAAAAAATAGCAAATACTCGTGTTCCGGCTATTATTTACACTGGAGATGAAGCAAATTTACCAACCGTTTTTGAACGAATAAATAATAATGGTACACAATTAAGTAAATATCAAATTTATGCTGCTACATGGGCTACTCGACAAAAACCTATAACAGTAAAAAATGAGGAAATTGTAAAAAAAATCATAGAGAAATATGATTCATTTATCGAGGAAGGTTATACTTTAGATAATTATGATAAAGATGAATTATTAGATTCAAAGAATCTTTCAATGTTTGAGTATGTTTTAGGTTTTGGAAAATTTATAGCTTCTGAATATGATAACTTATTCCAAGTTGATAAAAATGCACAAGATATTAATCAAATTGGTTTTGAATTGTTAAATGCTTGTTTTAAAAGAGATACCGCAGGAATTAAAGACTTGGATAAAGAACTTTATGAACTTGATGATATAAATGATTTAGAAAATAAAATTCTAGCAACAATAAAGACTGTTTCTGAATACATTCGTCCGTTTATAGATTTTAAAGGTAATAAAAGAGCAAATGCAAATTCATCTACAATATTCCATTCAAAATATCAGATTATTTCAATTATTGCTTTTGTTTTTAAAGAAAAATATTGTAGAGTAGAAAATCATTTTGAAGAAGTAGACAAACAAATTTGGAACGAAAAGAACAAAAAACTTAAGAGTGTTGTTCCTCAAATTTATTTTTACGACATTCTTAACAGAAATTGGGCTGAAGGTAATCAAGGTAATTTACATTCCGTTATTAATAGCAAAGATTACTATTTAAAACCAATTACTAAAGAACGATGGAATTCATCATTAGATAATTGGTTCATTACTTCCTTAGATAAAAAAGATTACAAACAGGTTAAAAATCCTCAGCCAATCGAAAAATTATTTCTTAATTATGTTTACTCTGATAAATTCTCCTCAAAAGATGAAAAATCACAAGATAATTTTGATATAGAGCATCTTTGTACTAAGAAGTTTATGAAAGATTTAATGATCAAGAATAAGTGGGAGCAAGGTCTGCCCGTAAGTTCTATTGGCAACATTTGTTATCTTCCAGAATATGATAATAGAAAGAAGCAGGATAATACAATTTATCAAGATAAAAAGTATTTAAAATATCTAGAGGAAAATGATAAATCATTAAAAGATATTGAAGAAAAGTTTACCCTTACTACAAAAGAAGGTATGGAATGGTTAAATAAAAAATATGGTTCAAACGACTATGACAAATTTTTTGGATTATATAAGCAATTTCTAACTAATCGCTATGAAAAAATGAAAGTTATCTTTTATAAAACACTTGGTATAAAAGATTGATAATAAAGAAAACAAAAAGACTCTATCGAAATTATTCATATTGAGAGTCTCTTAATTTCTTATAATTCTTCTCCCATACCTATGTTCCTTCCCCAGAACATACCAGTCGTAATACTCGACAGTGTCGCCGTACTCTATTTTGGCAAAAGAATAGAACAATTCGTCCGAAGGTTCACATTCAAGGTAATAAACATTATCTTCGGAATCTTTATACGAAAACTCGTTGTTTTCAACCAGGTAGCGGGCTGCTTCAAGAGAATCTACGGTTCCAATGTGGCGCCATATTGTTTCTTCGGTTTTCCAGCAGCAGGCTTGAGACTCTATTTCTTCTTTAGGAACTTCTACCGGATAGGTCGGAGGAGAAACAAAGTATGACACTATCCAAATTTTATAATCCATGATTATTCTCCTTTGTCCGTACCTATTTTCCTTTCAGAAAATAAAACAATCGTAATATCATATCGGCAAAATAACTCTTGTTATAGTGTACAATTCCATCTTTTTATTTTGCCGATAATATGCTATAATCTTTCCTATGAGTAAGGTGAAATATATCTCTGTAGAAGAGGCTTCTCAAAACTGGCAGATTAGCGAACGCAGTGTACGAAATTATTGTGCTCAGGGGCGGGTTGAGGGTGCTCTTTTAGAAGGGAAAACATGGAAGATTCCAACAACTGCACAAAAGCCAGACCGCAAGCATCGTCATTCTTCTGCAGACGAAACACTTCTTGCATTCCTCAAACGCGAAAAGGATGCCGGTCTTAAGGGCGGAATTTATCATAAAATTCAGATTGACCTTACTTATAATTCGAATCACATTGAAGGCTCAAAACTCACTCATGACCAGACCCGATATATCTTCGAAACAAAAACTCTTGGAGTTACAGATAAGGTCGTAAAGATTGATGATATTGTTGAAACGGTAAACCACTTCCGCTGCATTGATCTTATAATCGAAGGTGCTCATACAAAACTTACGGAAAGCTTTATAAAGCAGCTTCATTTCATTTTGAAATCTGGAACTACTGACAGCCAGAAATCCTGGTTTAAAGTCGGTGATTATAAAATGCTTGAAAATGAGGTTGGAGGTAGTGAAACAACAAAGCCTTCTGAAGTTTCCGGTGCAATCAAGTCGCTTCTTAAAGAATATAATTCCAAATCAAAAATTTCTCTTGATGATATTCTGGATTTCCATGTTCGCTTTGAATCCATTCATCCCTTCCAGGATGGCAACGGTCGTGTGGGCCGCCTGATTATGTTCAAGGAATGTCTAAAGCATAATATCGTTCCCTTTATAATCACCGAAGAGTTGAAGATGTTCTACTACCGTGGAATCAAAAGCTGGAAAGATGAGCGGGGCTTTTTGCGAGATACCTGCCTCACCGGTCAGGATGCAATGAAAGCTACTCTGGATTATTTTGGAATAAAGTACGAATAATATTAGATAAGTCTTCTCCCATACCTATGTTTCTTCCCCGGAACATACCAGTCGTAGTACTCGATCGTGTCGCCAAACTCAATTTTGACGAAGCAGTAGTAACATTCGTCGTCAGGTTCACATTCCAGGTAGTAACAGACACCGTCCGCATCTTTGTAAGAACCTTTATCATTTTTAACCATGTAACGGGCGGCTTTGAGAGAATCGACTGAGCCGATATGACACCATACGGTTTCTTCTGTTTTCTAGATACAGGCATTACGTTCAATTTCTTCTGCCGGTAATTCTATAGGGTAGGGAGGCGGCGAATTAAGATATGTGGCAATCCAGATTTTGTATTCCATAGACTATTCTCCTTTTTGTGGTAATTTTAGTCCGCGGACAGTTCTGAACATTCTGGCAAGCTTTACTTTTGTTTTTGCAAAATACGGTTCATTCAAATCTTCTAACTTCCAGATTTCGTCATAATCTTTTTATTTTGTCTATTATAATTTCTGCTTGTAAGGCAGTATTTCATCTCGGCAAGGTCTTCCTCACAGAAATGCAGTAAGACAGCGTATTCATAATCACTGTACCATTCGGGCGTTTTTTCTTCTTCTGAATAATCGCTCAATTTCTGTTCGTAATAGTAGCGGTTAACATGATTCACTTTTTCTTTCCAAGCCTTTTGCTCATAATTGTATTGAATTAAGTGCGGAAACATTGCTGAATTTTTCTGAGAAAAGCTGTATTTCTTCCTCCGTTGAATCTCTAAATGTAAATGGTAAATAAAGCATAGTTTACTCCCGGTATTCAGTATAATCAATTCCAAACTGATTTCTGAATTGCATTATCCTGGACCGATCTTTTCTAGCTGGAATTACATATTTGTCATTACATTCATCACAGCATCTGTAAGTTTCGGCGTCATCTTTGTAATAAATAGGCCAGGTACTGTTACCTTCGTCATTAAATATCTTCTTACAAAAACAGCACGAATTTAGTGCAGGTCTGCGTTTTATGACTTTAAGCGAGTATAAAGGATAAGCTGCATCCAGATTTTCAGGCTCCAGTCTTATTTCCTTCCAGATTTTTTTGTAGAATTTCTGTGCCTGACTGAAAGTCATGTCATTCATATCTACATAATAAGGACCGGAACTTCTTCTAGATGAAGTCTTTACATATTCAAATTCGATACAATATTTCGATTTATAAATTTTATCCTGAAATTCTAAGGCATTAAAAAATTGCTTGGAATCGAGAACTCCTGCAATATGCAGAATAATACTTCCTCTATTATGATTTACAAAATTGCACAGGATTCTCAGCTGCTCATCGGTTAAACTGCATTTTTCCCGCGGTTCTATAAGTTCTGCGCAACCTCCAATTTTAATACATAGCGGAACTTCACTATTTTCGGGATCCTGGAACCTGACTACATTTAAATATTTAACTTTTCCGTCTTTATCAAGATAGGGTTCCCTTTGCCAACCTTCAGCACAGCCACAGAAAACTTTACAGGGCAGATTCAATTCTGGAATATCTTCAGGATGAACGGTTGTTGAGAAAAAGCCAAAGATTTCGTAGAAATATAAATTCTGCATTACCGTGTAAAAGTGATGGAGAAGCTGCTCAAACGGAATATAGATATCGCTGTTTTTATCTGCAAATCGTTCCAGTTTCATGAGACTGATTTTTATTTCGTTGTAGCAGTCAACGATGCGAAAACTTGAAAAAACATCTATGATTGCAAAATCATCAAAAAGAGCCCTGAGAGATTCTGCGTCCTTCTGAAAATCATTTTCGTTCTCAGGATTTAAATATTTTTGTGTAAATACCCGGAGTTTTATAATAAAGTTTGTTGCCTTTTTGTCTGTATTCATTTGCTTCACTCCTTGATTAACAAAACTGCCACGACTGGCCGGGTTCATGGCAGCTTTTATCATCACTTATTTGCTTAAATGATGATTATGTGAAAAATGATCTAATTCTTTCATCTTAATTTCATATGTATTATCAGTTACACGCTTCTGACGATGGAGTTCTTCAAGTTGAGCACGTACTGATGCCAAATCAGCATATGAATTGATTTCATAAGAATGATTTGCCATGTGAAAAGTTGCCATAGTTTTTCCCCCTATTTTAATATTTCTAATTCCCGTCGGAGTTAAGGAAGTCTTTTTGACTCCCTGTTTCTTGCAAGATGTTCATATAATAAAATATCTAATTCTCATAAAATGAGAATTTTGCATATGAAATGAAAAAAAATTAATTTCCTCCTTCTCGCATTCTGGCTATTCCTTTTTTATGGAATCACAAGCTGCACCAAAAACCATCATACCAGAAGCAAGCGACATACTTTTTATTGCGAGAATATAACTTTGTACTGGGTTATTTTTTTCTTTTTAGACATAAGAACCTCCTGTTTTACAAGATAAATATAAAAGAGAAGGTTCTCATTTTATGAGAATTTAACAGATATTGATACTAATCTTTTACTTTTTCAGCCATTGCAAGAACTTCTTCTTTCCATCGTTTTTACAAGGCGGGCAGGGGCAAGCGGTTCTGCCTGTCGGCTCCAGCTCAAAATGAGTTCCAGAACTTTATCATATTGACTGGATGAGAATGAAACTGTTGTGGATCCTTCATCTTCTTTAAAAGTCTGATTATCTGCAAGCTTGTGATTTTTCATCCAGTCTTTTGCATAGCCGGTAAAGCGGATTTTATAATTTT